>SKPR01000135.1 GCA_007119455.1 Candidatus Brevefilum sp.
ATATCTCCTGGATCGATTCTTTCGAATCTCTGCTAGCTTTGCTTGATCGTTAGCGGTTAATCCATCCCATCGCCGGTGTTATTCACGCCCTCTCCAATATCCGGCAGCTCCCGTTCAATGTCCTCAGGGCTCTGGCCTTTTTCTAATCGAGAGACCACTTCATCAAATTCAGGGCCAGCGTCTTCTCCTAATTCTGCACCCATCTTACGCATCAACCGGCCCAATGCTTTCGGGTCATCTTCAAGCCCGTCCAGCTGGCTTGGGTCAACCATGTCTTCAATCCGCCGATCCTCGGATTTAGCCAGGCGAATTTTACCGATCCTGCGCTGCACATTTTCACTGTGGCAGGCCGGACAGGCCACATCTTTTTTCCCATAATCCTCATAGGAAATAAAGATCTCAAAGCGTTCCTGGCAATTGCAACAGCGATAGTCATAGGTGGGCATTGGCAAATCTCCAGTCTGTGTCCTAAAATACATTATAATCAAGGACTGGATTTTCGCTCAACCTCTTTGACGATCGGCAACCAATGCCCTGAATGATCCATAAAATAACCCGGAAGATTAATGATAGAAATTGATTTCGAAATAAAAAAACCTGAAAAAACACCCCTCCTGATCGTCATTTCTGGCCCATCAGGAATTGGGAAAGACACCGTCGTTGATGGTTTAAAGGAGAGGGGATTACCCTTTCACTTTGTGATCACAGCCACCAGCCGCCCGCCCCGTGAAAACGAGGTGCCTGGTGTCGACTACTTCTTCTATGATAAAGAGACATTTGAAGAGATGATTGAAGCTGGTGAATTTCTAGAACATGCCTGGGTCTATTCAGCTTATAAGGGTGTGCCCAAATCGCAAGTCAGACAGGCGCTTGATAGTGGTCAGGATGTGGTCATGCGCCTGGATGTGCAGGGCGCTGAAACAGTCAAAGCCCTGTGTCCGGATGCCATTCTGGTATTCTTAACAGCGAGCAGCAAAGAGGAATGGTTGCAACGGTTAAAAGACCGCCGCAGCGAAACCGAGGAAGAACTCAAACTAAGGGTACAGACAGCAAAGGAAGAATATCAAAGGCTGGACCTCTTTGATTATATTGTCGTGAACGAAGAAAATAAATTGAACCGCACACTGGATGTAATCGAAGGCATCATTACAACTGAACATCATCGGGTAAACCCCAGAAGGGTCCAGTTATGAACGAACAACCCCGCAGGCCCGGAGACGAACAACCACGTGAAAGAGTCCACATTAAAACGCCGGATCGCAAACCTTTCGTAACCTATGCCCTGATTGTGATTACGGTTATTGTTTTCATTTTCCAATATCTTCTCCGGGCAGTAACCGGTACTGATATTCTCTTCATCTATGGTGGCAAGATCAATGAGCTGATCATGTTGGGGCAGTTCTGGCGCTTGTTGACTCCAGCGCTGCTTCATGGGTCAATTCTGCATATTGCGCTGAATATGTACGCCCTTTATATTCTCGGGCGAAGGCTGGAACAGTTCTATGGCCATGGTCGGTTTTTACTACTCTATGTGCTTGCTGCATATGCCGGTAACGTGCTGTCATTTGTCCTGACACCAGCTCCGTCTCTGGGTGCTTCTACGGCTGTTTTCGGCCTGCTGGCTGCTGAAGGCATGTTCATATATCAGAACCGGAAATTATTTGGTCAACATCGTACTCAACAGGGGATTATCAACCTGGTCATTATCCTGATGATCAACCTGGTCTTTGGGTTTTCTCCGGGTACCGCTATTGACAATATGGGGCATATCGGCGGACTGATTGGTGGTATTTTCTTTGCATGGAAAGCTGGTCCGGTCTTGAAATTGATGGGGCAACCCCCATTTTTAAGTCTGTCTGATACCCGCGAGCAGCGTGATATCATCCTGGCATGCCTGGTTGTGGTGCTGGGTTTTGCAATTATCGCTCTGATCCCATTTTTCCAATATTAATTTCCAGGTTCCAGAAACAAACAATTTTCGATCCCTGTCGGTCAGATTATATTTTTTTGACTGCCTGGTTCTCACTCAATCAAAAACAGATTGCCGGCTGAAGTGCCCTGCACTTCAGGAAAATAATATTGCCAGGGCCGAGCTGCTATCACCTGGAAATCCCCCCGCTGATAAGGCATTAATTCATAGGTTAATACGTAGGTTCCAGCGCGGACGAAATCAGCCGTCCACCGGATGTGATCATCGTAAAGCTGTGGCCGGTTGAAATACCACCATCCCCAGCCCTGGGTAAATGGGTGACAGGGGTTAAATAATGCAATTGGCTCATCATGATACATCTGAGATGTCAGGAGCCTGGGGTCAATAATTTCGGTTCCAGCCGGGATGAAATCCTCAAGGATGAAGTGATACATATCCTGGGAAAGAGATACAGTAAGAGTGACCTTGATCCGTTGGGAGGGGTCAGCTGGATCAAGCGTCAACATTTCGATTGGCTGACAGTCATCTCCGCCAGGACAACCCTGGCTGGCAAGGAAATATTCGCGTTGCAGGCTAATGCCCTGGTTGATCGCCTCCGCAGCCGCTGCAGGCTGTGCAGTCTGTAAATCCGCCCGGTAGTAGAGGGTTCCTGCACCGCTATCGCGTTCAATCAACAGGGTATTGGGTGAATCTGGAAATAAAGCTCCAATATCGCTGGATGAATTAATGGCGGTCAATGATGTCAGTCCACCTGCAGACCCCTCTGCTATAACACGCTTATTGAGGGTGGCTTTGAATTCAAAATCAGCCTGGTAATCCCCGGTACCCTGCACAGCCCCTGCAACGGCCATCAAGACCCAGGCCGATTCAAAATCTGAAGAAAAATGTTGCGTTCCCGAATGATGAGCCATGAGATACCGCAGAGCCAAAGGCACACTTGTGGAAGCGGGGTCAAGCTGAGCCAGAGCATAAACTGAGGCAGCTGTATTAAAGATGGGTGTACCCGGCATCATCCAGTCAGACCGATTGCTCCTCCAGTGGACACCGGTTGCAGACCTTACCGCCCGGCCTTCCAGGTTGGCCAGCAAGGTGTTAACCCGTGCATTCGAAACTTCCCATTCATCCAGGGTCAGTGCGAGCAGACCAAGTGCCCATGGGCTTAATTCTGAATGTCTAGCAAACAGGATATCAATTGCAGGCGAAATTTCAAAAGCAGAATTGCGCAGAACATAAACTTGAAATGCAAGCCGGTCAAGCCGCCAACCTGATTCGATCGTCCCAACCTCTAGAATCTGTTCGCCAAGGAAATTTTCTGCCGGATCGCTAAAATGTGGGCCAATAACCAGGCCAGCGTCTGAAGCCTGTTGCAACCCCATCAGAACATAGGCCGTAATGAAGGGGTCTGATTGGACTTCGGAATCAAAACCTCCCTGCCAAGACCATCCACCATCAATATTCTGGGTTTCAAGAATCTGGTTGACTCCTGCATCGATTCGTTCGGTCAGGTTGGTCTGCATTTCCTGGGATTCGATACCCAATTTCTGCAAGACTGAATAGGTGTTGAGGTTGGCCAGCAACCGAGAAAGGATCGCGACAGGTTGATTATTAGCTGAAGAATCGAGCGTTTGCAAGTCGTCGACCAGTGTTGTGAGAAGCGATGGATAAAGCGAGACACGCAGTTCCCCCGATGAGGGATCTGACGATTTGGGCAGGCTGATCAGTTCCAACCGTTCGCCTGCTTCACCGATCTGGCCAGCTGTGCTGAAGGTGTAGGGCACGAGATAACGTGAAACACTCAAGTCACCCCATTGGGATTTGCTGGCATCAGCGAAATTACCGGACTCTGCAAGAAAAACCAGATCAAGCAACTCAACACTGTCAACAAGACCACGCCAGATTACAAGGTCAGAAGCTCCGGCAGGTAAATTGACCTCTTGCTGATTATCACCCGCCTCCAGGATAAATCCGCTCGCCTGAAGGGAAACCAAAACATCCAGATCCTGATCTGAATTATTAAATACATTTGCGGCCAGCTCCACCACATCACCATCAACCAGGAAGCGTGGTGTCACAGGAATGATCATCAATGGTTTTTGGGTGAGGATTTCGACCGTTGCCTGGCCAACCCGGTAATCATCAGCCAGACCACGCACTTCGACCACCCATGTCGTAAGGGAATCGGGCATGGGCATCGATATTTGCGCCGTTCCATCCACCGCGGTAATGATATCCGCTCGCCAGAAAGCTGTATCCGGGAAATCTTCCCGCACGGTGGGCTGTTCCATCAGGTCTCCAAAACCACCCATCCCATGGTCAAGACCCCTCAATGCAAGTTGGGATGCATAGGTTTTCAGGGAATGGCTTGTCTGAACTGCGAGCGGTTGTTCACCAAAAAGTGCATCAAGGATATCAGGCTCATCACGTGGGACTAATGCCAATAGGGCTTTATCAACCACTGCTATCGAAAACTCACCCTGAACCGGATTACCCCGACTGTCGGTTATCCTCAACGTGACAGAAACATCCTCTCCTGGCTCTATCAGCGCCGGGTTGATGGATAAATCCAGGTTCAGGGCTTTGTCAACTGGCTCAATTGGGAGGTTGAATATTCCCTGGCGATAATCTGGCTTGCCATTCTTGTTTTCCCCGAACAGAAACACGTTCA
>SKPR01000225.1 GCA_007119455.1 Candidatus Brevefilum sp.
GTGTTCTGGCACATCCCGAAGTGGAACAACATCAAGCGGATTACGGAACCGTCTATGCCAACCTGTACAATCCGCTGACTCGTGAAATATGGTTTACCTTTGGGGGTTATCCGGCTGCCAGTCGAGGGAACTGGCAGGCTGTACCCTGGCCGTTTTAGAGATTTTCTGACATCCACTCAATTTTTTCAGGTGAATAAACTTGGCGCAGCCTTTCAACCTTTAATCCACCTCAGGCCACTCAGTAAGGGTTCTCACCTGCTGAAAGTCCTCTCAACTGCAGGTATAATGTTAGCGTAATAATCACCAAGACAACAGATAGAGGGAGCCATGTCAACCAAACTTAATTGGATTGATGAGGAACTGCAAAACCTGAAAGATTCCGGACTTTATAATAAAATCCGCACGCTGAGCTCGCCCCAGGGTGCCTGGCTGGTTGTTGACGGCCGCCGTGTGCTGAATTTTTGCTCTAACAACTACCTGGGCCTGGCAAACCACCCCCGGTTGGTCAGTGCTGCCCAGCAAGCCATGGAAGACTATGGTGTGGGGCCCGGGGCCGTTCGCACCATCGCTGGCACGATGGACCCGCACCTGCAGCTTGAGCAGCGTATGGCTGAGTTCAAGCATGTGGAAGCTGCCATCACGTTCCAATCAGGTTTTACAGCCAACCTGGGGACCATCCCTGCCCTGGTCGGCAAGGAAGATATGATCTTCTCGGATGAGCTCAACCACGCCTCGATCATCGACGGCTGCCGGCTCTCCGGTGCGGTGATCAAACGCTACGAGCATGCCGACCCTGTTTCCCTTGAAGCCGTTATCCGGGAAAACGAAGGCCAATACCGCCGCGGTCTGATCGTGACGGACGGAGTCTTTTCAATGGACGGTGATTTCCCGCCCCTCGATCAACTGGCTGACGTGGCTGAGAATTACGACCTGATGTTGATGGTAGACGATGCTCATGGCGAAGGAGTCCTGGGTGAAGGCGGGCGTGGGATAGTGGATCACTTCAAATTGCACGGTCGGGTTGATGTGGAAGTCGGTACTTTTTCAAAAGCCTTTGGCGTGATGGGCGGGGTGGTCGCTGGCAAGCGTCGGATTATCGAATGGCTGCGCCAACGTGGCCGGCCCTTCTTATTTTCATCGGCGGTGACCGTGCCTGATGTGGCCGCAACCATCGCAGCTATTGATGTGCTGGAAGAGTCCACCGAACTGGTCGACAGACTCTGGAAAAACGCGGAAGTGTTCAAAGGTGAGATGCAGGCCCTGGGTTTCGACACCGGCAAGAGCATGACCCCGATTACCCCTGTCATGCTGGGCGATGCCAAGCTCGCCCGTGAGTTCAGCCGCCAGCTTTACGAAGCTGGTGTCTTTGCGATGGCCCTCGGCTTCCCCACTGTGCCACGGGGGATGGCCCGCATCCGTGTGATGATCTCCGCCGCTCATTCCGAGGAGGACCTCGAACAAGCCCTCGCTGCCTTCGAAAGCGTTGGAAAGAATCTGGGCGTGATTGATTAAAAACTTTATCTTGATTTATATCTCTGCTCTTACATCCCCCGTCACTTAAAGCACAAATCGCCCTGGTGGGCAATTCGTGCTTGTGTATTCGAGAATTTACGGAACCGGTTTGCTAGCTTCAGATTCCTTGAAGGGGTCGTAACCCGGATTTGTGCCCGACCAGCAGCAACCGGCTTGCTGGAAGGTATTGCAGGCTAATCCCCGGGAGCACCGGTGAGCGATGATCCGCGGTGCCTGCTCCGGCAAGAAGGTCGCTGGATAAACAATCTCAGCCTCGAACGCGACCTCATCCTCGACACGTTCACAATAACTGATCTTCAATACTTCCCAATTTCGATAAGCCACAATCCTACCTCCTGAACGGTTAATCTATTACCAATATTCTCCAATTGGGATTATAACACATCCATTTTTGATTAACAATAGCTTAACGCCGACCTGAAGAGAATCAGGACAAAAGTCATATTTTTAGGTCTCTATTCATTAATTGCTGTAAAACCAGATATTTTGCAATGGGCTTTAGCCAGGGGCTGTTCAGAAATCGTCCAATTGTTAGTAGCAACAAGTTTATCAATGAACTTCGTTCTTAGTTCCTGGAATTTTCGTGCAACCAATCAGGTTAGATCATCCGATTTACGCTTGCGAAACTTCCGCTTCCGCCGCCAGTTGATCAGTGGGGCCAGAAGTCGCCTTAGACCATACTTTATCACAATGGGTGAGAGCCTCTTCCCCCCCTCGCGATAATGGACTCGCAGCATCTCAGGCCAGCAGCGCGCATCAGCTGCGATTGTTTTGGCCTCACCATGCAACCTGAAGCTGGCCCAGATCTGTCCGGGTCTGTAGACCAATGGCGCTTCCCTCGCCAGGCGCACCCACAGGTCATAATCCATCGCAAAATAGAAGCTCGGGTCCAGAGGGCCAACTTTTTGCCACAGATCCGCTCTGAAAAATGCTGCCTGCTGGGGGATATGAACATAACCCCGCCGCAGTCGCGCATAATCCGTTTGGGCGGCAGGGAATATTCCGATCTCACGATCTTCTTCATCAATGAAGGTGCAATCCCCATAGACCATGCCAGCCTCCGGGTGGGCTTCGAGGTAAGCAACCGCCTCTGATAAAGCCCCGGGCTGGTAAATATCATCCGAATTCAACCAGGCCAGATACTTCCCACTGGCCCGGGCAAAACCTTTATTGATGGCATCTGTCTGCCCCCGATCAGGGACGGATTCCCAGTACGCCAGGCGGTCCTGGTATTCCTGGATGATTGCCTGGCTGCCGTCCGTTGAGCCACCATCAATAATGATGTACTCAAGGTTGGGAAAATCCTGTGTTAGAACCGAATCAATCGTACGCCGGATAAATTTTCCCTGGTTGAAGGAGGGTGTGACAATTGAAATAAGCGGTGTCTGAGGCATTTATGACCTAATTATCGGTTAAAAATTCAATGACATGGATCCATAAAAGGATCAAAGCGCCATCATTATACTTGAGAGATGTTAAACGACTATGCATTCTGTGATTTTTTCGAAGAGGTTTCATCCATCATAATCCAACAAAAATATTTGGTTTCCCTGAGCAGCATATACCTGGGTTAATGCCTGACCGGATTGCTCCAGACTGATATCCAGCAGAAATCTGGGGCTTGTGGCATCCAGATATATGGCCTTAAAATCCTGTGCAGCCATCCAGATGATAAAGTCTGTAGAATTTTCAAAGTGAGGGATATCCGGAGCGCAAAAATTGGCCACATTTCTTTCTGCAAGGAAAACCACCGAGGGCGTGCACGTCAGCACAAAATCATCCGGTTCGGTTACCTCGCGTAGTGCGAGCGAAGCAGCTTCCTGAGGGGATTCGCCTAAAACCCGTGGGCTGTATGTCATAAATGGCCCATGCAACAGTAAAGCCGCGGCAAACAGAAGCAGCATCGAATGGGTTTGCCAATGTGGCAGATCGTCCGTCCGTTTGGACATTAGCAGGGTCAGGATCAGCCAGGAGAGGAATACTATCATACTCAACATGATCGCGCCTTCACCCTGCCATAAGCCCAGGATTAAAATACTGCCCAGTACACCACCCCAAATGAGACACTCGTTATTCTTGTTGAGGTTATCCAGCAAGGCCTTCAAACCGATGATGGCCAGTGAAAACAGAGCAAAGAAAAATACCCGAAAATAACCTACCCGAACCAGCGTCCGGGCAATGCCCGCGCTGAGAGGCAGCATCCAGATCAGATGCAGGACGGCCAGAGGCAACTTTTTTTGTTGGACCAGTGCCACCAAACCCCTGAATGCCAGGAGTGCGATAAAAATGGTGTAGCGCCTGAAATATGCGGTCAGGAAAAGCCCGGGCAGCGAACGGAGGACATTGACCAAACGTCTTGAGTAAGCCTGGGGATTTCGGGCAATGGCTCGGAAGACAGAATGATTATTTTCTTCAGGGGTTCCGAATAACTCCCTGGCAACATAGTAACTTTCTGTCGGAGCACCAAACCGGGCCTCTCCCTCAGGCAGATCGACTTCCTGCCCCTGTTCAAAAGCCACGTATGAACGATCGGAGATTCCTGTCTCAAAATTACCATGAACAGCCCCACGCAGCAGCACATAACCATAAGTCAGGGTCATGAATGGCACCAGGGCAGCCATGGCCAGACGCCACCAGGCATGGTGTTTCCAGCCTATCCAGATTACAAATACCGTTAATCCTGCGATGATAATCATCGCATCACCCCTGGTGAGCATCCCCAACCCCATCCAGAAAGACGCCCACCAGAGATGTTTGATTTGTTTTGATTTAACAAAATAAACAGCCTGTGAGAAACCGATGGCAGACAGGGCTGCAAACATGGGGTCAGCTGGATATTCAAAATTTTGCATCAACAGGGGTGTCAGGAAAACAAAACCAAACAGGATCACAGGATTGAATAGATCTCTAAGCGCTTTAGCCACCTGCCAGGTGCCAAGGAAGACAAAACTGAAGAGCAGGAACCGCCCCAGGGAATTAGCATGGATCAACCAGAAGGGGGAACTCCGGAAAGGCAGGATGGTTAGCGCTGCAAACCAGGAATATAACGGGCTATCAGCTAAAACCCGCATCTGGCCATCCAGCAAGTTAACGCCGCTGATCAGGTAGTAAGTCTCATCCCAGGGTGCAATGTCCCGTAAATTGGGTAAAAACCAGGGCAGGTAAATCGCCACAGCAATCAGATAGATATAAAATGCCGGCTCACGAATTAATCCCCTGACACCTTGCTTTATCGTGAACCAATATCCTGAGACAGGTTTTAATTTTTCGCTATTTCTCATAAATCACCACGACTATCTACCTGATAAATCAAAATACCTCGGTTCGATGTTGTATAAATTTCTTCGAGACCTTCACCCACTAATGATAAGGCCATGTCCTTATACGCAGCAGGAAAATGCTGATCAATATAAAGAGCATGGATATCCTGAGCCTGGATCCAGATCAGAAACTCATTCTCATCAGCAAAATCCGGGATATCATAGGCGTTGATCCCATAATAAATCATCCGGGCGGCCCATATATTTGCGGGAGCTCCTGACAATATATTACTCCCTGCTTGAAAATGATCCTGCAAAAAATAAACCGATTGCTCTAATCCGGAATTGCCATAGTCTGGCAGTTCGGGGGAAGGATACCCGCCGCGCATCACCAAAACAACTGCCAGCAGAAGCCAAAGTGCATGGTTGCGCCATCGGGAAAAATCACGAATGCGCAACCTGAGCAGGTAAATCAAACCAAGACCTAAAATGAACAGAACGCCCCGGTATAACATGGTTGTGTTTCCAGCAACCAGACTGACCAGAACCAATAAACTGCTGGCTATGACGATCCCAATCTGCTCTTTTTTATCGTCAAAATTTTGAATTATTCGTGTCAGCCCAATACTTGAGAGGCTAAAGACAACAAAATAAGGCATGAGGAAATAACCCTCACGGAAAAATGTGTTCAACCAGCCCACACCCAGGGGTATAAACCACAGGATACTCATTACCGCCAGCGGGCAATGCCTGTCTCTGATGAGGGCGATTAGCCCGCGCAGGCTCAACCAGCCAAAGATCAAGATGAATTTATGCCCGTATGCCCTGGTCGTGAATTTAACAAAACTCGGCACAGAACGCCTGAGCCGCTCAAAATAAACCGGCGGATTCCTGAGAATAGCCCTGAAGACAGAATGATTATTCTCCTCCGGGGTGCCAAAAGCTTCCTGTGATTCAAGCCGGGCGCTGACTGTTGGTATGAAAATCCCGGTTTGAGAGTAAATGACTTCATGCCCGCTTTCAAAATTATAGAATGTGCGCCCAGCCAAACCGGTATCAAAATCACCCGTTGACAAACCATAGAATAGTATGAAGCTAACTACCAGCATGATGAATGGTGTTAACAATCCGGGTAGAATTCGCCAGGAGATTTTTTGATCTCGCAAGATCATCAAAACAGTCACAACCAGCATGACACCCATCAACAATAAACCCTCAGCACGTGCCAGCATCCCAATCCCCATAAAAGCAGAAGCCCACCACAAATGTCGAGGCAATCGACTTTTGTAGAAACTTATCATCTGCCAGAATGCCAGGCCCGAAAAACCGGCGAAAAGTACGTCACTTGGAAAGAGAAACATCACGGCAGCAACCGGCACAATCACAATCATCGCCAACATAATCCAGGAATTGGCATATGGTTTCAATGCCCTGGCGATCAAGCAAGTGCTGAAAAAGATTAAGCTAAACAAGATAATCCTGCCTATAGCATTAGCCAACACGAAATAATCGGGGGAATTTATTACAGGCAAGATCGTGATCCCATAAAATAAACTGGACAAGGGAGAATTTGCCAGGTTCGGAAATTCTCCGGCTGTTAATAAACGATAGCCTGAATGAATATAGGATGCCTCGTCCCAGATATTGATGCGATTGAGTGTTGGGAAGAAATGGGCCAATTCAAGGCCCAGGCTAAGAATATAGATTGGGATCAGAATATCTAACGATAATTCCGTAGCTTTTTGGTAAATTTCTTTAACGCGTGATTTGATCATAATCCACATGTAGTTTTTTATTGTTCCCAATAAATCTTTCCTGGTTCAATAACCAGCTTTTGCTTTTGATGCTGTAATTTGCGGCGGGTCTGGCGATACCATAAGAACAAACCACCCAATCCCAGGGCCCCACCAAATGCCTGCGCCCATTTATACCAGACCTTCAGGACGGATTTAGGGTTGATTTTCCATGCCTGTCTAAAATGCCACAATGCCTTCTGATGCATACCTGAGTCAATCAGCCTGCGGGCCGAAAAGATGTGTAAACCAACCTTGATCTCCTCATCATGTTCTTTAAAAACCGTCTCGAATTGCGGATCTGTTTTCAGGCTTTCAATAAAATTAAAGGCTTCATCCACAAAGTTTGCGGCCAGGGCGATGGTTTTGGCTTCTTCATGAGTCCGTTCGACCGCCCAATATTGTTCCACATGCAAAATTGGATAGACTGCAGCAATTCTTACCCATAATTCATGATCAAGGATCAGGTGACTCTCAGGCCGCAAATAACCCGCTTGCTCAAGGGCTTCCCGCCGCATGAACACAGCCGGTTGTAGCAGTACATTGAAAGCTAATAGATCTGTCAGCGAGTACTGGGGATAGGGATGCCAGTCAAGCAAATGACCTTCCGCATCAATCATCACCCCATCACCATAAACCATACCAATATCCGGGTTTGCCTTAAAGGCTGCCACGGCCTGACTGATTACATCACAACGATAATACACATCATCCGAGTTGATCCAGGCCACGATCTCACCGCTTGCCCTGCGAAAGCCCTTATTAATCGCATCTGCCTGTCCCTGATCCTTTTCAGAAACCCAATCAGCAATCCGGTGCGCATAACGGGCAATAATGTCCTGGGTACCATCTGCGGAACCACCATCAATGACGATATATTCAATCTGGGGATAATCCTGGCCTAAGACTGAAAGCATCGTCTGTTCAATAAAACGGGCGTGGTTATATGAAGGTGTAATGATGGAGACAAGCGGCTGCTTCATGAGCTTCTTCATTCCGAGATTTCAGGGAAAAATGCAGGTTGTAAATAGAGCGCCAGCGGATGGCCCCAATCCGGGTCAAACTGCCAGTGATCAAAAAATTCATAGGGCGCTTGCAAGGCTTTCTCCGGATGCTGTCTTGCTTCGAAAACGATAATGCCGCATGGATCAAAATCTTCGGTTTGGTGGATCACCGAATGATTGTCCACCTCGATATGCTTCAAGACATAATCCTCAGGGCCAGGTGTGAGGGTTGACCACAGCAGATATTCCGGTGCATTCATACCAACTGCCATGCCATATGTCCGGCAACCTGAGACATCCATCACATGAGTAATCGAAAGGATACCACCTTCATAGACATGGTGGTTGGCAAAACGCAATGCCTTGCGCGAGCGTCGCCAGATGCTATTACGACTTTCTACAGACCATGAAAATGAGCGGGGAAAATTATTCAACAGTGGATTTGTCATGATAAAGATCAATGATAAGCCCAGCATCCATGACGACCAGGCCGGAAATCGCCGCCCAAAAACATACCCCACCAGCGGCGCAAAAACAACATAATATGGAATGAAGTAACGTGAACCCCAAACCTGCCAGCGAAACACGCCTGAAAAGACCATCATCCCGGCGAGGGCTGCAAGCCCCAGATAAAGGGGTGACCAAACCGTATCCCTGTCCTTCTTTATCAATGTAAAAATTAACAAAGCAAGGAAAGCCAGCCCCGAGAGGCCAAAATGAAGCGGATTTCCGGCAACCTCCTCGCGAGTCGGCATTGAATAAAATTCACGCGGACCCTGGGTGGTGTCTGGATCGAACAGTGGGATGTTCAAACCGGCGTGCATCCTGGCGAGCGCCTCTTCCACCCCTCGATTCACAAAACCAAAAGACCGTAACTGGACGGCAATGTTCTTGGACATGTTTGAAAACACCACATCCGGCCCAAAACGGGCGTTCAAGGTGAAATCGGCATAACCGGTGTTGAATGGACCTCCGAATGTCGCCGTATTCCTGAACCAGTGGCCACTATTGATGAGTAGGACCAGGGCTAGACCAACGCCAGCAAAAGTCAGCGAGGGTTTCCATCCAGCTCTCCTGAGCATAACCACCAGCAGCCAGACCAGAAGGGGTAATGCAAAAAACGGAAAATTACCTTTTGTCAAAATACCAAGTCCAACAGCCATACCGGTTGAGACCTGGTCAATCAGCTTCAAACGCTGTTGCGACGCCTTAACCACGTAATAGGCCAACACTGAAAAGAAAAAAGCCACCGCGATATCATTCTTTGCGCCAGAGGCTTGCAAGACGATAATGGGTAATGTGAGAACAAATAACGAGGCAATCCATTGCCCTGTTTTCCTGGCACCCATTCGCCCAGCAATTGCGCCTACAGTCACCATAGTCAACACCAGATGGTACCATTGCGGCAGCCACGCAAAGTAATCCCCACCTGAGAGCAGTTGCCAGTGGAGTTGTACAAACTCATTGAAGGGCGGCATCCAGAGTTGCCAGGTGATCGAGGTCGGGAAAAACATCACGGATTGGTTCTGGCGCCAATGCATGATCCGGCTCATATGGTAGGTCATTTCATCATGCACATTAGGCGGAGACAAGTAACCCGTGATCAACAGTACCGCCAGGGTCAGGATGCTCACACCCAAAGCAATATGGCCAAATACATTCTCAGGGCGTGAAAAGACATTATGCTTGATAAACAACCAGCCCTTTGAAAATGACGCAAATTGCCAGTGCAGAATACCAAGCACAACAAGCGCAAACACCCATAATAGCGAAATACCCAGAGGTGTCAACGCCCTGATTAAACTGAGCCCTTCAGTGCTCAACACCACAAAAACTGACCAGAACAGCGCTGCCTGAATTAATGATTCCTGCCAGCGAAAGCCATCTGAATCCTCAGAAGACATCCTGTCAGCAATGAAAATCCAAACCAGGAAAAAAGCAATGACGGGTAAAAGCACGGCGAAGATCATCAGAACCATTCCAGTGCGATATTGAATTTCCGAATAGTTTTATCTCTCATTATGTGCCCATTGTTCCTATCCAGCTTAAGGTGCGCCAACCCAATATTGGGGCTCCAAAAAAAGACTGAATGGATAAGTATCCCCTATTGACCACTTTTCTGCAATCTGATATTTTTCATCGATCTCCCGTTCTGTAAAAGGAACTTCGAAAAATACTATTCCACAAGGGTCAAAATCAGATGATGTATGGATAGTTGATGCGTTATCCACCATGATGTGAGAAAGATAATATGCATGGGTATCAGGCGATAAGACTCCCCAGAGCAGATATTCAGGTGCATTAGTTCGCACAACAATCCCATATGTGCGGCAACCCGATTGTTCCATCAGGCTTCCCATTTCCAATAGCGCACCTTCAATGTGATGATTATTAGCAAACATCACCCCTTTACGCGTCAAACGCCAGATGCTATTCCTGTTCGATTGGTCCCATGAAAATGCGCGTGAATAATTATTAAACAATGGGGCGATCACCACAAAGATCAGGATCATGCCAATGCCCCAGGACGTAACCGGTGGCAGCCACTTACCAAACACAACACCAAAAACTGGCGCAAATAAGACAAAATATGGGATCAGTAAGCGCGTACTCCAGGCCTGCCAGCGAAAAACAGCCGAGAAAATGATCAAACCCCCTAAAGCCACCATCGCTAAAACCAGGACAACACGAAACGTGTTATCCGCTTTTTTTGTAAAATTACCCACAACTGCAGTCAGAACCAATAGCCCGGTCAAGGAAAAATGAAAGGGATTTCCTGCTACTTCTTCCCGGTTTGGGACATAATAAAACTCCCGCGGACCCAGTGTAATCTGCGGATCAAATAATGGCATATCCAACCAGTTATGGACACGCTCCAGGGTGGATATGACTGCCACATTAATGAAACCATATTTTCCGTTCATTTGGACAGCTGCATGCCGCGACAAATTTGAGATTGTCACATCCAGACCAAAACGGCCGTTGATCAGCGAGCTTTCATCTGCAACATAGAGGGGTGTGCCAAAAGTACCTGTGTTTCTGAGCCAGTGACCGCCATTGAGGATGACCAAAATCAGCAAACCCAGGAGCGCAAATTTTATGGTTCTCTGCCAGCCCTCCTTTTTGAGCATGACAATCAGCAGCCAGGCTAATAAGGGCAGGGCAAAGAAAGCAAACGAGCCTTTCGTAAGAACCCCCAAACCAACACTGATCCCACAGGCGATCCAGTCCAGCAACGTGAGATGCGACAATGACGCTTTAACAACAAAGTACAACAAGGCTGCAAATGTAAAAGCCAGCACAATATCGTTCTTGGCCCCTGAGGCTTGCAGAACGATGATTGGCAGCGTCATGATAAATATTGCCGATAAGCATTGGCCCCGTCGTCCAGCACCAAGACTTTTAGTGATGGAAGAAACAATGACCATGATGAAAATCAGGCTGTACCATTGTGGTAAAGATGCCAGCAAATCAGTACCCGCCAGTAGGTACCCATGCAATTGTGAAAATTCACTGAAAGGCGGCATCCATAGCTGCCAAGTGTTAGGTGTGGGGAAAAAGGCTAAAGACCTGTTCTGAATCCAGTGCATCACCCGGCTCATATGATAAGCCAGGACATCGTGAATATTCGGCGGTGACATCACTGCCGTGATCAGTAAAATCGTCATCGTAATAACGATGATAGAAATACCAAATACATCAAACCATCCAGGTCGATAGGTTTGAATTGTGGTTTTAATTTTTTCCCAGCCAATAAGAAAAGTCTTATTTCTCTGGTGGATGAAGGCCAGGATGCCGATCGCTGATAACCAGAGCACGATCACCCCCACGGTCGTCAGCAGCCTGAATATGCTGAGCAACTCGGTACCAACGACCATAAACGCCGACCAGAACAGGCTCGTCAGGATGAATGCCTCTCGAATACCTCGGTCATTATTATCCGGGGGACAGGCAATTGTGTGAAACCAGAGCAAAATAAAAGCAATCCCAGGTAAAAGTGCAAAAACAGGCATTTTATTAAGTCCGATCAAAGAACTCAGAACTAAAACAACCCATCATAGTCCACTTTTGGAAAAACATTTAACTTACCACCAACCGTCGCATCAAGGATCTGGCGTCCATCGGCCTGGTAGGCCTGTTTGGCCATACGATAAGCCCGTTCGGAACCCTCAAGGTCGGGCAATTGCCAGCGAAAACCCTTGCCAAAGTATTGCGCCGAGAAGTGGTTTGGATCATCCCCCTGTGAGGTAACCACAGCATTAGCCGGACCTTTTGTTGCAAAATTATGGTCCACACCAATTAAAATGGCCTGTTCAAAACCCATGAAATAAGCGAGCTGAAGGCAGACATAGGTCACCGTAAAGCCTTCATATAACCGGCCAGTCGCATCACCATTAAAATTTTCAGGAAGCGTGTAATCCGTATCTAAAAAGAATGTGTCAGAGTCGGCGTTAAAATATTTACGGGCTCGCCAGGTGACAAATTTGGGCAAGGATAGGGCTTCGATGTCCTGGTAGCATTGCTCCAGCACAAGATCGTTCACCGAAACCAGGCAGGAGGTCTGAAATCCGTATTCTTCAAAAGCCAGATAGATCCGGTTCATCCCCAGGGTGAACTCATTCTGCAGCTTACTGAGATCGGTTCTTTGTAAACTTGGGCCGTTTCCCACCACAAAACAGCGCTGACCAGCAAAACGATCGCGCCAGGTTTCAAGACGCTGCTTATTTTTCATCCATTCAGGAGAGAAAATTCGGGCAACAAGGTGCCGGTCACGGTTGTACCACGCCCAATATCGGTTTGAGGCACACTGCCATGCTGTTTCAGGGATGACTTTCTTCAGGCTTTGTTTAATGGGCATATTTTACTCCGTACTCAAACGGGCCGTGGCCCCCCCATCGACCACCAATGCCTGCCCGGTCATAAAGGAAGATTGGGTGTTATCAGCCAGGAAATAAATTGATCGGGCTATTTCTTCCGGTTCTCCGACTCGACCGTTGACAGTTTTACGGGCCAGGTTTTCCAGCCTATCAATCACATCACCATCCCCAACATGGCCGCGGCTCAACCCCGCACGCAACATGGGTGTATCCACGGCGCCGGGCAAGATCGCATTGACCCGGATGTCGTCCGGGGCGAACTCAATTGCCATGGCACGGGTCAGTGCCAGCAACCCCCCCTTACTGGCCGCATAGGCTGCAATATTGGCTGAGGTTGCCACCGCGTGCACAGATGAGACATTCACGATCGCCCCGCCGCCTTTTGCCTTGAGCAAAGGATGGGCCAGTTTTGCACCCAGAAAGACAGAGCGTAGATTTGATGCCATGACCTGGTCCCATTCTTCGGCTGAGGTTTCTAACATGGGTTTCGCGATCTGGAGGGCGGCATTGTTCACCACGGCATCCAACGAGTCTGTAAATGCAGAGGCCTTCTCATAAATCTCTGCAACCTTATCGGGCAGGGAAATGTCAGCCTGGATATAGAGACCGTTACGCGGGAATTCCTCATACGGCGGTGTTCGATCCACACCAATCACGCGCCATCCATTTTCTGTAAACACCCTGACTGTGGCGCGTCCAATACCACCAGCCGCGCCAGTAATCAATAAAATCCGAGTTTCTTTTTCTTTCATCCAGGATTATCCTTAAATAATTTTGACGATCACGTCACATTTTTACCACACCAGGATCGAATCAGCCAATTATTGCGAGTACGTGGCTTGCAGGTTTTTAAGTTGTGCAATATCCAGATTCAGACCTGCCAGCAGATTCCTGATCGTGTTCCAGTGCACGCGTTCCCAGAATCTCGGGCTGGAGTTGGTGTTATGGGGTGCCAGCAAAACCTGATCCATTGAAAGTAAAGGGTTTTCCACTGGGAGCGGTTCTTTTTCAAACACATCCAAAGCTGCCCCCCGGATTGCCCCCTGATCCAAAGCTGCGACAAGGGCGTCCTGATCCACGATCGGCCCCCGAGCAGTATTAATCAATACCGTCTCAGGCCGGCAAAGCGCTAACCGCTCAGCATTCACCAGATGATAACTGGTGGGGTTGAGGGTGCAATTGACACTGATGAAATCTGACCGCGTAAACAGATCTTCGAGATCCGTCATTTCCACGCCATTTTCCAGCAGAAAATCCGGAGGAATCTCAACAATATCATTGCCTAACAAGGTCATTCCAAAGGCACGGGCCCGCCGCAAGACGGCTTTACCGATGTTGCCCACCCCGATGACACCCAGGGTACATTCGCTCAAGGTTTTACCAATGATCTTTTCCCAGTGACCGGCTTTCATCGAGGTATCCAACCAGGGAATCTGGCGGGAAAATGCCAGCATATACCCGATTACACTCTCGGAAACCGGGACCGTGAAAGCATTAGGCGTGTTGCCAACCACCACGCCAAATTCAGAAGCCGCAGTCTGGTCAATCGAATCAATGCCTGTTCCCCATTTTGAAATAACCCGCAGGCGTGGCGCGCAGGCTTCGATTACTCGCCGGGTGTAATGGTCATCACCACAGATGGTGCCGTCAAACTTCCCGGCATAAGCCAGGATCTCTTGCTCTGAGAGCCGTTCATCAACTTCGGGCATGATCAATTCAAGGCCGAATGATTCCAACACCGGACGAAACCGTGCCATCTCGGGAAGGATATACGGCGCTGAAACCAAAACCGTCTTCATTTGCTAACTCCTGAAAGTGACAATGGATAAGGTTGTGAGAATTTAACGATCACCATAAATTTCCCTAAAAAGGGTATCCGCGACGGTGAAATCCAGCTCTTCATCGATATCCCAGGCCTCAACCCTGGGGACTTCAAACATCAGGGGACGGTCGCCCAGACGATTGCGCCTTTCAACCAGTGTCGACCGAGTGAAGATATAAATACAGGAATTCTCTTCATAGATCGGGGGGAGATCCTGCGTACGTAATAATACTGCCGGATTATGGTTGACTGGACGACCGAGTTGATCCCATAATCGTGTTTGTATCCGAGTCACGCCAAACAGTGAATCATATTCAGGTACAGTATCAATGAGGGCCAGGATGGCCTTTGAGATGGTTTCAGGACGTAAAAGGGGGTTGGTGGAATGGGTTTGAAGATAAAAATCCGCATCCACCTCGCCTGTATCATGAATCAACACTTCATTCATAGGCACCGAATCCCCCCGCAGGTGATCGGGACGAGAAATAGGTCTCACATCAGGAAAATGATTCGACAGCCCTTCCATAATCACCGGGCTATCTGTATCGACTAAGATCGAATCAAGCTCTGGAACTGCCGCAAGGGTGGTTAAAATATGATGAAAAAGCGGTTTTCCAGCCAGTTTTCGGTAATTTTTCTCGGGAACACGAACAGAGTGATGCCGCATGGGGACAAGCGCGACAATTTTTTGTTTCATAGGTATTCTTTCAAACTTCATATAGTATCGAGGGTGTTATTATATCGCAGAATCCATAATCCTGACTTAAGGATAACCGGGACAACACTACCCGACACCCTCATCAATATATATAATTACGAAAGAATATAAGGAAAAATGATCAATGAACATCAGTAATTCCAGGAATAAGGGAATTGTCGCTCAGGTAATATCCCCTCCTTTCATGGATGATTCATTCTGGCTTTATCAGTAATTCCTTTTAATGTATTCGGTTAAGAGAAATTAATTTCGATTTAGTCTTCTTTTATTCCGGTGGAAGTAAAAACGATTGACCAGTCAACAGCCCTTCAGATATTACTTTGAGTGTGGCCGAGTTTTCGGGCAGTAAATCCTGCCATGAAAATTCCTTCAAGCGCACAAATCCAGGCCAGATCCCATCGGGCTCGATAAAGCGATCAAAGGGCAGTGAAGTGCGGTAAAGCTGGTAATACAGAAAATGCCTGGCA
>SKPR01000021.1 GCA_007119455.1 Candidatus Brevefilum sp.
AAAAATCAAGTACGGTATCATCGGGTGAAGAGGATGCAGCCACGATCCTTCGCAGCACCCCTTCAGGTTTTTGTGTTGGATAACCCGTTTTTTCTTTGCTGTTTGTCCCAACGATGGTATGCCACCAGGTATCCGTTGGAAACTTGCCTTTTGCTGCCTTTTCCTTCCCGACTAACCCGGGTGCCATATAGGGGATGCGGTCCACTTCTTCCCGGTTGAAAGTGAAATTATCGGGGTCCTTGGCGTAAAACAAGATATTGTCGTGCTTAGCAGGCCAACGGGATTTCGACCGCCCGCCAAAATCATAGGCCCAGATGATCTCATTGATAAAAGAATCGCGACCAAAAATTTGATCGAGCAAGACCTTACAATAGTGAACTTCACGATAATCGATATGGAAATATAAGCTGCCAGTGGATTTAAGCACACGGTAAGCCTGTAATAAACGTGGTTCCAGAAATCCCAGATAGTTATCAAACTGATCCTGGTAGGCCTTTTTACCGATGATCTTCGATTGATAGCGATTCCCACCGAAACCTATCCGTTCGCCATTTTCATCCCGTTCCACGCTGATTTGTGTGCGGGCCTGCTGTTTACCGGTGTTGAATGGTGGGTCAATATAAATTAAGTCGATCGACCCATCCGGCATCGACCTCAAAACATCAAGGTTGTCTCCAAAAATAATTTGATTATCCATACCTTGATTTTAACATCACATTTCAAGTCGATGGTCAGCAAAATCTACAAAACCATGTTCTTCTAGGAAAGTACTTGACATACTATGTATTACATGATATTATGTATTATACATTGACATATTATCCATTATAAAGGATTACACACAATGATAGTCGATACCGTACAAGAACAAACCCAGAACCTGGTCCAGGAACTCCGGCGAGGGGTGATTGTCATCGCCGTCCTCAGCCAGTTGCACGAGGAGCAGTATGGTTACTCACTCATGAAAAAACTTGAAGAGCAGGGCTTACAAGTTGACCAGGGCACCCTCTACCCATTATTGAGGCGTCTGGAAGAGCAGACATTGTTAAAGAGTGATTGGCGGGTAGAAACCACCCGGCCCCGGCGTTATTATGCCCTGAGTGATTTTGGTGAAAAAGTGTTGAAAGAAGTGACCGTCGAATGGTCACGTATTAAACAGACCGTTGATCAATTATTATCAAAAACAAAGGAGAATAAAAATGAAATGGATTGACTTATACCTGGAAGAAGTCCGCCACCACCTGCCATCCCAAAACCGGGAGGATATCGTGCGTGAGATCCGCTCCACCCTGTTGGACATGGTGGAGGATCACAATCCCAACCCGGGGCAGCCCCCATCAGAGGAACTCGTGAAAGATGTGCTGAAGGACTTTGGCTCACCCCGAAAAATCGCCAGGGAATACGGTAGCCACCAATACCTGATCGGGCCACGCATGTACCCGGTCTATATCCAGGTCCTCAAGATTGTGCTGATTATTGTTCTCGCCATGAATGTACTTGGGTTGTTGATCACCGTTGTGAACCCGCCCAATCTGGCAGGTGGGATTCTGATAACGGTATTGGAATTAGTCGGCGGATTGTTTACCAGCATGTTCACCGCTTTTGGAATCGTCACCCTTTCATTTGCTTTAATTGAAAAAAGCGCACCTGAAAGCTGGCATGCAGAATTTCAGCAAAGCTGGTCGCCTGAAGATTTGCCCAAAACAACTCAGCAGGAACATGTGAAGGTTCCCGGTCTGGCAGTTGAAATTACCCTGGCCTTTGTGTTCATTGCCCTGCTCAATTTCTTTTTTGACCGAATCGGGATTTATTACCTGGGTGAGACCGGCTGGGTTTCAGCGCCTATCTTAAATGATCAATTCCGCCGTTATATCCCCTGGCTGACAGCAGCAGCCGTAACCGATATTGGTTTGAATCTGTACTTGATTCGCCAGGGTATCTGGGATCGGTTGGCCACCGCTGGGAGGGTGTTAATCAACCTGTTCAAAATCGGTATTTTATCTGCCATAATCCTCGGGCCAGCAGTCATCACAATCAGCCCTGTAGCCTGGCAGGCCCTGGATTTGACCCTCGATTTTGGTCCGGACGAGCTCAGCCGCACATTGAACACCCTCCTGAATGTCCTGCTTGGGCTGACCATGTTCGGCCTTGTGGTTGATACGATCAAACGGATCGCAAGCATTTTCTTCAGGGGGGATAAAGCCCAAACGACAATCATCAATTGAAAAAACAAAACCATCCATGAGTAACAGGCTGGCCTTTTGGCAGCCTGTTTTCTCGTTAAAGAGAAAAATAAATATGCGGATTGTCCTGACCTACTGTTTTATATTTAATTCATGGGCTGGATTGATGTGAAATCAGGGTGACAAGCACCAATGATTGTGTCCCTCCTGCCCAAAGATATAAGTGTGAGACCTTCCAGTAACAGAAGAAAAATCCAAGTCAATCATGTCACTCTAGCAATATTTGATTGATCCTCCCTTGAGAATGATATAGATATCCTGAGGTAGCCCAACCTTCACTAAACCATCCTGACTGATTACGACTATCTTGATAACCAGACTCAGCTAACGGGCTGCGTCAAGCTCAGTAAACTGATAATAGTAATCTGTTTTTTGATCATCAAGATGGGATAAATGTCAAAAACTGTCAAGAATCTGATTATATTCGCAGGACTTGTCATCCTTGCCATCAGGCTGGTTTCATATAAAGCCGCGCTTTCTGAGGCACCTATGTCGGAAGGGGGAAATTCTGGTTTGTTAAATCCACCAGCCAGCCGTCAGACTGGCATCATCAATAAAGGTTTATATCCTGAAGCCCAGCAGGCATCAAAGCGTGAGAAAACCAGCAAAACCTTAGAAACATCGGCTTATACCGAAACACCAGAACCGATGAAGACATCAGAAACAAAGTGTGAACCCACCTTAAAACCCATGCCCTTCATGCTTTTTAGAGAACCGGAAACGATGAGCGCTAACCTAGTCAGGCCTGCTCTTGACTCACACTGGCTGGTGGTTGCCGGGCAGGCCTGGGGCATGCAGCATCAACCACTCAGCGGACTGCAGGTTCATCTTTGGGGTGAGCTGGATGGTTTTACCATCAACAAACACCGGCTGAGCGGTTCAGCACCTGCTTATGGAGAAGCAGGGTTTGAATTTGCCCTTAAAAACCTGGTCGTCGATAGCGAAGGCAGCCTCTTCATCCAGTTACTTGATGCATTTGGAAGCCCATTATCACACCCAGTAACAGTCCAAACCTATGCAGATCCGGAGCAAAACCTGATCATGATCAACTTCAAACAGGTGCAGTAACCCATATTGAAAGTTTGCTATATCGAAGCCAGACCTATTTATTTTGATTTTTCTATCATTATTCACAACTAACTCTCAAACTTCCACGCGATATCACACGTCCCAACGCATTACAAAATATAACTCAACGATTCTCTAATGAGACATTGACACCTGGACAGTAAGGTGAAATAAAGAAAAATGACACCATCAAGAAAAAGGAGTGAGTTTTATGTCTAAAAATATCAAATCATTTGCTGCGATCGCAGCTTTGGTGATTCTAGCGCTTATTCTGGTATCCTGTGAGGCCGTACTCCCAGAGGAACCATCACCAGAAGAGATCGAAACCGCTGCTGCTGAAACCCAGGCGGCCATCCAGACGGAAACGGCGGTGGCTGAACTTGAACAGGAGGCAACGGATATCGCGCTCACCCAGACGGCCATTGCCGAGCCGACGGATACCCCCGAACCGGAGCCCACACCAACTGACACACCGGAACCCGATCCCACACCGGTCGAACCGGATGTTCGCGAAAATTGGGCCGCCTTCGTGGCTGATATCACCGTTGAAGACAGCACGGTCTTTGACCCAGGAGAAAGCTTCTTGAAAATCTGGCGTCTTCGCAACCGCGGCACCAGCACCTGGACCACATCCTACCAGGCTGTTTTCACCGATGGCTACCGGATGAGTGCCCCTTCAGCAATTGAACTCCCAGAGACCGTTGCACCAGGTGAAACCTTTGACCTGGGGCTTGAGATGGTGGCACCCACCACGCCAGGGCAATACACCGGGTATTGGATGCTCATGTCGGACACTGGCGAAATCTTCGGTGTGGGTGCAGATGGCAATTCTCCTTTCTGGGTCCGCATACGTGTGACCGAAGAAGATGAGGTCATCGTTTACAACTTTGCGGAAAACTGTGGTCTTGCAGGTTGGGAATCCAGTGTTGTAGATCCCATCGTCTGCCCCAGTGCAGAAGACATCGAGAATGGGTTTGTCCAGGAAGTTGACTCACCTCGTATGGAAAACAATGTCGTCTACAATCAACCATCGCTTTTGACCTATCCTGATTTTGGCGAATCAGGCTATATGGTCGGACGCTATCCACCGATATTGATCGAGGAAGGCGATCACTTCCGGGCAACCATCGGATGCCAGTTTGAAGCAACCGACTGTTTTGTGAATTTCACGCTGCGGGTGCTTGAACCCGGTGTCGGCTTTACGACCCTGGGCATGTGGCTGAATGAATATGACGGCAGTGTCTTCCCCATTGATGTTGACCT
>SKPR01000195.1 GCA_007119455.1 Candidatus Brevefilum sp.
AACTCCTGATCAACGGTCGTCCAATCACATTGAGGGGTGTTAACCGGCATGAATTTGATCCAGATACAGGGTGGACCGTATCCAGGACCAGAATGGAGCAGGATGCCCGGTTGATGAAACAGAACAATATCAACACTGTCCGGACTTCGCATTATCCCCACCACCCATACTGGTACAACCTTTGCGACAGATTGGGTCTGTATGTGATTGATGAAGCTGACCTTGAGACCCACGGATTTCATATCACGGGTGATTGGTCTGAGCTTTCAAATGCACCCAAATGGGAGCGGGCTTACCTGGACAGAGCCACCCGTCTGGTCAACCGCGATCGGAATCACCCCTCCGTCATTATCTGGTCACTGGGCAATGAATCGGGTTATGGGCAAAATCACGATCGGATGGCAAAATGGATCCGGGAGGCAGACCCATCACGTCCCATTCATTACGAAGGCGCAGGTGATGCAGAAATGGTGGATATTGTCAGCGTCATGTATCCATCCATAAAAGAACTGCGGTTGGCTGGTGAAAATCAGCAAAACGACCCCAGGCCGTTCTTCATGTGCGAGTATGCCCATGCCATGGGAAATAGTCCCGGCAGCCTGCGGGAATACTGGGAAACGATTAACAAGTTCCCCAGGTTAATCGGCGGTTGCGTCTGGGATTGGGTAGACCAGGGCCTCAGGCATACCCATCAGAATGGTGAAAAGGTGTTTTTTTATGGCGGGGATTATGGTGATAGACCCAATGACGGCAATTTCTGTATTAATGGCCTGGTTAATCCCGACCGTGAACCACACCCGGGATTAAACGAACTCAAATACTGGCTTCAACCGGTGTCAATAACTTTAGAGGACCGCTCAGGTCCAACAATCAAACTCACCAATCATTTTGATTTTTTGGGGATTACACACTTACTGGCTAAGTATGCATTTAAAACAGAAGGCGTGATCCTTGCTGCTGGCACCCTGCCAGATATTGAACTGGGTCCAGGTGAAACAAAAACAGTCCAATTAACAGGCCTAAAAACTGAATGGCCTGGAGGAAAAGACATCTTCCTTGAAACTGAATATACTTTGAAAACTGCAACGTCCTGGGCGCCGGAAGGACACGTCGTGGCCAAAATGCAGGTCCTCTTTCAAAAATCACAGAAAACAAAGCGATTGGAGATCAAGGACGAACGTGTCCCATTCAGCATTTTGGAAGGCCAGGATGATGGGCATTGGCATGTCAGCAGGAAAAATCAGACATTTGTGATCCATAAGAACACGGGTTGGATTGTGGATTGGATAATCGAGGACCAGGAAATTTTACAGGAACCTCTGACCCTCAATCTATGGCGTGCACCCACGGATAATGATGTGCTCATCGCGAAAGAGTGGTACCTGGATGGCCTGGATCGGCTTCGTTTTAAAAATAAGGATAGCTGGTTGAAACAGGACGAAACTCATAGTATTTCGATCGGAACTTCCGGCCTGGCTGCTGCAGATGGACTCAAGCCCAATAGCGCTTATCAGCTTATCTACCGATTTCTTCCGACCGGTGAAATGATCTTGGATCTGGAATTCACGCCGCTGAATTTCATGACCCGACTCCCCCGTTTAGGTTTGAAAACCTGCCTGAACAAACACTTTTCAGAAGTCGGTTGGTATGGACGTGGGCCTCATGAGAGTTACTCGGATCGCAAAGACTCTGCGTTGATTGACCATTATCAGATGAAAATCTCAGAGCTTTTCCACCCCTATATCAGGCCCCAGGAAAACGGTAATCGGAGCGATGTTCGCTGGTTGAGATTGTCCGGAACGGACATGCCTACCATCCGTATTTATGGCCGGCCCCTGCTCAACTTCAGTATTCACCACTGCACACTGGAAAATCTCACCACAGCTCAACATACCGACGAAGTAAAGTGGCAACCTCAACCTGAGCTATATCTGGATTTCGCCCAAACCGGTTTAGGCAGCCATGCCTGCGGACCAGATGCTTTGCCCAAATACCGGCTTACGCCACATGTGTACAACTTCACCCTGATATTTGCCTTGGATGGAAAATGACCCGAATTAGACCATTCACTGCCTGAGAATGTGAGTTTATCGCGTGGCTATGCGAATTAGCTCTTGTAATAATTCCGAATGGTCCCAAGATGAACAATTGAATATTTCCGATTCGGGGAACACCTCAAGGATTGGGCGAACACAGTTCGGCCTGGCCGTCATTAATCCCACCTTGAACCAGCCATTTTGGGCAATTTCGAGCCCGGTTTGCAGCCCCTCACCCCTCTCAAGCTCCAAAGGCCCCACTTCATCCAGCACAAATACATCTGTTTGACCAATGTTATTAAGACGTTGATTCCCCCACGCCAGGACCTCCCGGTCAAAGGCCCAATCTCCAAACTCCAGATCTGATTTCGTTTCCAGTGCCAGCCTGGCACAGATCCGGCTGTGATTGGTTGCGAGATCCAGCAGTTCAATCGCCACTTTCTTACCATCATCAAAGATCCCCGGGGAGAGAACGCCTTCAACTTTAACCGACTGCTTTCGAAGGTTTTGAACAATATCGATCAGCAATTGGGTTTTACCTTCCCCGCTTTCACCGACAAGAATAATTCTTCTTGGACTGTGATTGTTCGCCATGGGTCTGATTATAATAGATTTTCTTGATCGGGTACAATCAAATGGATCAGAAGCCGACTGGAAAACAGCCAATGACCGGAAAATTCTTTACCACATACGCCTTGATTTTGGTATTATTGGTCGCTGGTTGCGCCAGTATCACCAATGACATCATCGATAACACAGGTATGGCCTCAACGATAACCCACACACCTGTTCCCACAGAAGCTGATCCTTCTCCGATACGAACCATCACGCCCACCGCAACGAACACGCCGACCGCAACTCAAACGGTTCTTACACCAACAGAAACCATAACCCCCACACCAGAACCTGAAGGTTGCCGCCAGCCATCCGATGATTACGAACGGGTGATCATCAACGGGCATCATTTAAACAAACGGACTCATGAAATGCTGGCATATGCAGCGACCCTTTATGAAGGTCCAATCGATATTACCGGCGATGCGATTACCCAGGGATCTTACACCAGTGCAGTTGAAGCCAGTTTTGGGACGCATGCTGGCGGTGGTGCGGTAGATTTATCCGTGATGGCCCCCGGCACATACATCATCCTGGAAGAGGATATCGAACCCTTGGTGAAAGCCCTCCGTTTGGCAGGGTTTGCGGCCTGGTACCGTGATTTTGACGACCTTTATCCTGGCTCTCCTGTGCATATCCACGCGATTGCGATTGGTGATCAAGAGCTTTCGTGGCCGGCCAGGCAACAGCTAACCGGTCCCCATGGCTATTTCTTGGGATTTAACGGTCTTCCTGTGGATAGGGGCTATCCTGAGCGGGACCCCCACGGCGGTCCCATTGTTTGTACCTGGATGGTGGAGTTGGGTTATCCGAATCAAACGGCTACGCCCCCACCTGAATAAAAAATTGCCTGATGGCCAATGTTTTAATGCGGATTTATCTTGACAAACACCTTTTAATGTCATACAATGCTAGTCCTGATGCGGGGTAGAGCAGTGGTAGCTCGTCGGGCTCATAACCCGGAGGTCCTTGGTTCGAATCCAAGCCCCGCTACTATCAACAAAGCGCCTTTTTGGGCGCTTTTTTGCTAAGCGCCCACTAGGGTATCGAATCTCATCCTCTTAGGATGCTGCGCTGTCCGACCGGGTGCTGCACGAGCCCCCTGCTAATAAAGAAACATGTTCTCAAGAAACATAGTTCATTTATTTCCGAGATTAATCGCCTGGCTTCTCCACATTTTGTTCTTCAGGTGTTCCGGCCAGGCCAATTTCCCTGGCTTTTGACAGGTTATGGGTGATGAAAAGGTCGTAGAACACAATCGCCAGCGGGCCGGCAAACAACGGGATGATGATCGGCGGAATCAGCCAGTATAATCCCTCAAATAGCCCGGTTGTGCCGGTCATGGCGCCCCAAATGCGTGGGCCCAGGTCGCGGGCCGGGTTGATTGCAAATCCACTGGGGCCGCCCAGAGACAGACCGATGGCCAGGACTGTCAGTCCAACCAGAATCGGGCCAAAGTTGTCCTTCAAGCCCAGGTTTTTCCTGTCGTGTGCGGCCAAAAAACCCCAAATCAGCATCATTGTCCCGAAAAGCTCGGCCACACAGGCCACGACGAGACGGTAGCGCTCAACGGGTTCACCCAGGTTGGCTGCGCCCCAGGCCGGTGTATCAAAGGCGAAAGCGGTATCCGTGGCCCAGATGTTGGGGAAGCCCGCTGGCGCGAGCCCGTCTTTATACATGAACCACACACCCATTGCGCCTAAGAATGCACCAAAAACCTGGGCGAGGATATAGGGCAGAACCTTCTTCCAGGGGAAATTGCGTTTCACGGCCAGAGCCATCGTCACAGCGGGGTTAATGTGCGCGCCTGAGACACCGCCGGTGACGTAAATGGCAATGGTATACGCCAGCCCCCACCCAATGGCGATGGTATT
>SKPR01000104.1 GCA_007119455.1 Candidatus Brevefilum sp.
CTGCAATAATGAACCCAAGTATGGCTGCTTCGATAAATGGAAGTCCAAATAACCACGTCGATAAAAACGCAAGCGTAAATCCCTCCAACAACCCAGGGAAAAAACTCATTTTTATGGCTGAAGTCCCAACTTTTTTGAGGGCTTCTTTATGGATTCCCAAACCAGCTCTGATCAGGATTATGATCAGCGCAAGTTTACGCAAATCATCGGAAACAAATAGCAAATCCTCTGAAAGGATGTTAAATCCAAAAGGACCCAAAGCAATGCCAAGCAGAATCATGCCCAGCAGGCCCGGCAGCTTTATTTTTTTGAAAAGGGCATCTACGATGAGACCTAAAATGGTAATAAAAGCCAGACTGATAATCATAATTTTTCAAGCTCCAAAAAAATACTCCTGAAATCAATTAGATCACAGGAGCCATCAGCATTAAACGGTTAAGGCGAATGCCATCACCTGAAAACAGGTTCATTATACTCAATAAAATCTTGCTGATAAAATATGTTTCTTATATGGATTTAAGCTCTCTGCTTGTGATTTTATGACACATTCTGAAGTGTGAAGGGTGATTTTCACCGATGAATACACGTTGTTTTTCCATTCAGATGGTGCTTTAACGGATTGGTGGTAATATCAGCTCCCTGTCTGCTTTTCTTTGGGGACAATGTTGAAACCCCCTCAGACCTTTCCGAGCGATGACATAATTGGTCGTTTCGCCGGGATGTCACTGCACTGAATACATCGTAAAGATCGTCGTTTGTGGATCGTTGGGATCCTGCACAGGGTTAATTGTCCCCTCAGGATAAGTTGCCATGACCCACGCCAGTTCATCTAACCGTTCAGGCAGGAAGATGAATAATAAACGAGATTTCGTGGGGGGAAATTCAGGTTCGAATGGCCCATCAAGTGGTTCAAGGATGTCATTTTTGGGCACATCGGGAATGAGGTAGCGCAGGGTTCCGATCCTGGCATACATGTATGGGGAACCAAAGAAATAGATCTCCGGGTCAGGTTCAGGATCCTGGTTGATTTTCTCAGCGATGATCGTCCCGATCTGGGCATGGGGGCCACCATAAATTTGCCTGGGTGAAAATTCAATGAAGTACAGATTGAGGCTGATCAGGCTGATCAATACGATGGAGAATACCGTTACATTCAAACCTAAACCTTTGGAAATTTTTTGAACAAGACCTTCCCTAAGCTGATTTATGGCGAAAGCCACAAAAAACATGGTGGGGATCGCGGTGGTGATCAGTCTCTGGCTGGAGGGCGTGGTGTCGGTGAGCATGCCACCGGTCAATATGGCGGCCCACCACCAGGCCACCATGGGGGCTAAACGCCTGTCTTTCAGACTCCAGAAGGAGACAGCGATGCCGCCCAGGATAAAAAGTGCCCCGCTAAGCCGATCCAAGAGCGGGCCATCCAATCCATACCAGGCAGTGCGATCCGGATAGGCGTTAAACGCCAGGGCAGAACGCCAGAATTGATCAACCAGAACCTGCGCCCGCGATTGATCTAACAGAATTGCTTCGTTTTCCAGCCACTGATTTTGCAAAATGCCGATCTGGTTGGTGCGTGCATTGTATTTGTCGGGATACTGAATCCCGAAGGAGAACATGGGCCAGGCTGAAACCAGCAAAGCGATAATGAAGACAACCAGACCGAAACGGTTGATCACATCCATTTTGAACCGGTCACGAATCCAGAGATAGGCGACCAGGAAAACCGCTAAAACCAGGGCCAGCCGGCCACCTGCATAGAAGTACTGACCGATCCCCACCATCACCCCGGCCAGTGCCCAATCAAGCCACCTGCCACGGCGATAACCACGCATCAAGAATAACAGGGTCAGGGCTACGATTAATGTGTCCGAAATCTGGTTTGAGCCGAGACGCGAATAATGAATGTGATAATGGTAGGTCGCCACCAGGGCGCTTGTGATGAGCGCTAATCGGGTTCCTTTTAATTCCTTCACCAGCAAGAATGTGGCATACACACTGGCGGTCCCCACAAACACCCAAATGAGGCGCAAGCCAAACATCGTATTCCCAAACAAAGCCACCGTTGGCGCATTGAAAAAGAAGCTGAAAGTCGGTACGCCATACCATCCGGTTTCAAAGGGGTTGGTCAGATCACCGCTCAAAATTCTCAAGATTTCAACACCCTGCTCACCTTCGTCACCCCCCAGGGTGTAGGGGATGCTGGATAGATTCCAGATGCGCAGCCCAAAGGCCACCAGGACAATTGCTGCAACGACAAAAATAAGCCATTTTTTGTTTGGTTTAGGCCGTTTTTGAACCTCATCGGAACCTTGGACCAGCCAGGCGGCGACACAGACGATCAGGATTGCAATTCCCCAGCGGGTGAGTTGCCAGACCGGGTTAATATCCGGATTGTTGAGTGAATCCTGTGAAACCCAAATACTGAGGAGAATGGCCACACCCATTAACCACAGGGCAAAAACAGTATGTTTCTTACTTTTAGAATGGCCAGACGTGATCCCGCCGGTTTGGTCTTTGATTATGTTTGAGCCTGCCTGATGCAGGGCATGTGCACCCAGGATGAACAGAAAACCAGCCAGCAAAAGCGGGATTAAACCCATTATGGTGTAAGCGCCAGCAGTCCGGAAAAAATGATCTGCCAGAAATGCAGGAATGATCGCTAACACACTGAGAAAGAGACCATTGCGAAGCAGAGGGATCTTATTGCGTTCACGGTCCATACGATTTAAAACGCGAGCTATTTGGTCAAACGACTGTACCATAAACCCGCTGGTCCGTTTTTGGCGGCCAGCGCCACTCCTTTTGCTTGCGGCTTTTTCTATATTGACTTTTCCGTCTAAATCTACATCGATCGTGAGGTGGGTTGTGCTTCCAAAAGGCAATTTACAATCAAAGATCACTTCATCCGGCGTGTCTTCGGTTTTAGAGGTCATCGTGAGTTGGGCTTTATTTGATAATTGCGCTGGTGAGTCGGTGTGCGGGAAAACTGATATTTGTTTACCTTCACGGACATCACCTTTGTGTGTATTTTTCATTGATGGGTTGATCGGTTGAGCTGGTTCCATATCGGAATTTCTTGTTAAATAACATGTGCCAGATAATGTGGTTTGATTACTAAAAGCCCATCCTATGTAAACTTTAATCCTGGTTTATTTCTTTGCGTTAGACAAGCCATTAAGGGCAATGATGGAGCTTCATCTGGCTCAGTATTTCAGCAAGGATAAACCTTACCGCAATAAGTGTGAAATAGAAAGTGCGGTAAGCGTGATTTTTCAGCTCAGTTTGATGCAATTTGAGCAGGTCGATGAATCACCTTGGTTCTATAAGAGCGACGAAAAAGATCACACATTCAAAATAAACGAACCAATAAACGGTTATTTATTTGGCTTGAGCCGGTTTGAGGCCGGCTTTATCATCCACATAGCTGTCAATCACCGCTTCAAGCAAGGATAATGGGAGGCTACCATGGTTTAAGACCACGTCATGAAATTCTTTTAAATCAAAGGTTGGCCCAATAGCCGCCTCAGCTTTTTGGCGGAACGAAAGAAGGTTGGTAAAACCGATGTAATAGGCACAGGCCTGACCGGGTGAGACAATATAGCGCTCGACCTCAGTGACCATGTCACGCCGGGGCATACCGGTTGTCCGGACCAGGTAGTCGATGGCCTCAGCCCGGTTCCATTGCCTGCTGTGGATGCCTGTATCGACCACCAAGCGAGCTGCCCGCCAGAGAAGCGCCTGAAGCCGTCCCAGGTTACTGACTGCATCACCCAACTTGAGCTCCCACGCCAACCGCTCGGCATAGAGGGCCCAACCCTCAACATAAGCATTAAAGAAATAGGTGCGCCTGAAGGTTGGTAATCCCCTGATTTTTTTTGTTTTTGTCATCTGGTAAACATGACCGGGAATTCCTTCATGATAAGCCAGGGTGCGCATTCCCCATTTATAGATGTTGTCCGGGTCACGCAGGTTGATCCAAACCCTGCCCGGCCGGCTACCGTCCAGCGCAGGCGGTTCGGCATAGGCGATGGGTGAATCCGGTTCTTTGAATTCCGGCAACCGCTCAACCACGATGGCATCTAAAGCACCATCGTTGAAGAAATCGGTCAAATGCTGGTTGACCTCATCCAGAATAGCCTGGTAATCTTTGATAATCTGCTGGCGACGGTCCGGGCCGGCGTAAAGATATTGCGGATCACGCATCATGGCATTGAGCTGTCCGCCCGGGTCATCCGCTGGCAGGCCCAGTGTTTCCAAAACCCTGCGTATCATATCGGTGAGCCGGGCAACTTCCTGCAAACCCAATTGGTGAATCTGATCAGCATTCCTACTCGTTGTGGTGTGGACGGAGAGCAGATAATCATAATAGGCCAAACCATCCGGGAATTGCCAGACCCCATCGTCTACGGGTGCCTTTTCTACCAGATTCACCAGAAGCGATTCTAGGTCTCGATAGGCTGGTAAAACTTGTAATTCGATGCTCTTGTGCACCTTCTCACCCCAAAGGGATTGTGC
>SKPR01000102.1 GCA_007119455.1 Candidatus Brevefilum sp.
ATGAACAAGATTTTCCAGAAGGTATGTGGGATCAGGCGTTAGAAGCCCTGAAGGATGTTGAAGAAAAAGCTGGCAAAAAGTTTGGCGATCCGTCCAATCCTTTGCTTGTTTCATGCCGCTCAGGCGCCAAGATGTCCATGCCAGGTATGATGGATACAGTGCTGAATCTTGGTTTGAATGATAAAACAGCTAAAGGCATGGTCGCACTGACCGAGAACGAGCGTTTTGTCTATGACTCATATCGCCGGTTGATCCAGATGTTCGGCGCCGTTGTGCTCGGCATTGAAGATGAGGCATTTGAGGAAGAACTCGACAACTACAAAGAAGAAAAAGGCGCAGTAACGGATACCGATCTTGATGCGGATGACTTAAAGAATTTGACAGAAAAATTCAAAGTGGTTATCAAAGAACACAAAGGCTTTGGTTTTCCGCAGGATCCTGTCAAACAGCTTGAGTTAGCCACCAAGGCGGTTTTTGATTCATGGAATGCCAAACGTGCCATTGATTATCGCCGGCGAGCCAACATTCCAGACGATCTGGGAACTGCCGTCAACATTGTAACCATGGTCTTCGGAAATATGGGCTGGGAATCCGGAACGGGTGTGGCTTTTACACGCGATCCAGGAACAGGCGAGAAGACTCTCTATGGCGACTATCTGATGAACGCGCAGGGTGAAGATGTTGTGGCTGGTATTCGCAACACCAAACCCATCCGTGAGATGAAGGAAGAATTGCCAGAGGTTTATGAACAATTTGATGAGATCACCCAAAAACTCGAGCAGCATTACCAAGACATGCAGGATGTTGAGTTCACAATCGAAAACGGTAAACTCTGGATGTTGCAGACCCGGACAGGGAAACGTACCGCCAAAGCCGCTATCAAGATTGCGGTGGATATGGCCAATGAAGGCCTGATCGATCGTGAGACTGCAGTGATGCGTGTGGATCCTGAGCATGTGGATCAAATGCTACATCCGCAGTTTGATCCTGAAACCATTCAAGCTGCCCGGGAAGAAGACCGGCTGTTTGCCACCGGTGTCAATGCTTCACCTGGGGCTGCTGTTGGACGGGTTTATTTTGACGCTGATAAAACTGAAAAGATGGCTGAAGAAGAAGGCCAGGATGTGATTATGGTTCGTCCCTTCACCAAGCCGGATGATGTCCACGGTATGCTGGCCGCCAAGGGTATCCTGACCAGTGAAGGTGGCGCTACATCCCATGCGGCTGTAGTCGCCCGGCAATTTGGTGTCCCTTGTGTGGTGGGCGCTTCCATGATGACGATCAATCTGGACAAGCGTGAATTGAAGTCCAATGGTAAGGTCGTAAAAGAAGGTGACTGGATTTCCATTGATGGCTCTTTCGGTGAGGCTTTTCTTGGCAAAATTGATACCATCTCCCCCGATATTGAAGAACAAGAAGAACTGATGACCCTTCTCTCGTGGGCGGATCAAATTGCTCGCCTCGAAGTTTGGGCCAATGCGGACTATCCCGCTGACGCACGTCGATCCCGTCGCTTTGGCGCCAAAGGTATCGGCCTGTGCCGAACAGAGCATATGTTCTTCGAAGAAGAACGGCTGCCCTTTGTTGAGAAGATGATTCTCAACGCTGAAGAAGCTCAGAAACTGATCGATAATGTCGAGCGGTTAGAAAGCTATCTGGAAACCGGGAAGCTTGAAGGGCAGGCTATGAAGCCAGAAACCCGTCAAGGCGTCGAAAAGGAATACCAGGAGGCGAAGAAGAAATTGGGTGGATCCCAGGCAGCCAGTGCTTATTATGATGCACTCGACAACCTCCTACCCTCCCAACGGGAAGATTTTTACGGTCTGTTCGAAGCCATGGACGGCTTACCCGTCATCATCCGGTTAATCGACCCGCCCCTGCACGAGTTCCTTCCTTCCCAGGAAGAGCTGCTGGTTGATGTGACCCGGATGCGGGTGAAGGGTGAAAAAGCAGGACTTGAAGAAAAAGAAACGCTATTGGAAGCTGTCAACAAGCTCCACGAAAGCAACCCGATGATGGGATTGCGCGGCATCCGCCTGGGGATTGTCTATCCGGACATCATGCGCATGCAGGTTCGGGCGATCTTCGAAGCAGCCAGCGATGCAGCCAATAAGGGCATCGATGTACATCCTGAGATCATGATCCCCCTGACCGGGCATATCAATGAGCTTAAGAAAGTTCAACCCGAACTCGTGGCCATCGCCAAACAGGTGATGGAAGAAAAAGGTGTTGAGTTTACCTATAAATTTGGCACGATGATTGAAATCCCCCGCGCGGCGTTGACGGCCGATGAGATCGCTGATGTGGCGGAGTTCTTCTCCTTTGGCACCAATGACCTGACCCAGATGACTTTCGGGTACAGCCGTGATGATGCAGAACGGAACTTCCTGATCACCTATGTCGAACAGGGCATCTTGCCTGAGAACCCCTTCCAGGTTTTGGATCGCAAAGGTGTGGGCCGGTTGATGGATATCGCTGTCAGCGAAGGCCGCAAAGTCAGGCCTGACCTTGAAGTCGGTATCTGCGGTGAGCATGGTGGTGAACCCAGTTCAATTGAATTCTGCCATCTCGTTGGCAATAATTACGTGAGCTGTTCGCCATTCCGTGTGCCGGTAGCCCGTCTGGCCGCCGCCCATGCAAAGATCAAGAACGACTGAAAATAATTAATGATAAACAACAGGCTGGCCTCGTGACAGGCCAGCCTGTTTCTTTTTCTGAGGGTTTTTGCCTGACTCAATTCTGGATTTTTTATACAATCGAAAATTTTATAAGACTATTCTGGTATAATTTGTAATTGTTGTCATTAACTGAATAATCAATCACAATTAATATATGTAATGTAACGACTCAGCGAGCAAGGGAATAGGGGGCCCCAAACTTCAGCAACAGAACGGCCTGAGCAGTTATTATGTAATTATCAAAACAATTTATCAGGAAGGGATGATTACGCATGGAAAAATCAGAACATTTAAACCTTTATCAAGAAATGGTTGTCATTCGCCGCATCGAGGAACGCGCTGCTGAGTTGTATCAGAAGGGCAAAATCGGCGGCTTTTTACATCTTTATATCGGCCAGGAAGCTGTGAGTGTCGGAATTGGTTCGATCCGGCAGCCACAAGACCGGCTCATCACCGCCTATCGGGATCATGGCTGGGCCATCAGCGCTGGCATTGACCCTAAATATGTCATGGCGGAACTGCTGGGCAAGGTGGATGGCACTTCACAGGGGAAAGGTGGCTCGATGCATATGGCTGATACCGAATTAAATTTTTGGGGTGGTCATGCCGTGGTCGGCGCACATATACCCATCGCTGCCGGTATGGCACTGGGCGATGTGTACCAGGGCAACGATGACGCCGTGACGATCTGCATGTTCGGAGATGGGGCTACCAACATTGGTTTCTTCCATGAAGGACTCAACCTGAGTAAAGTCTGGAACCTGCCTGTATTGTGGGTGTGCGAAAACAACCAGTATGGAATGGGCACCTCGGTTGAACGAGCTTCAGCCGTTTCGGAGATCCGGCAAAAGGCTGAAGGTTATGGCATGCCCAACAACCGGATAGAAGGTATGAACGTGATGACCGTTCGTGAAGAGACGTCAAAAGTTCTGGAGGAAGTTCGCAATGGTGGTGGTCCTTACTTGCTAGAGATCGTGACCTACCGTTTCAGGGGGCATTCCATGGGCGATCCGGAACGTTATCGCGAAAAAGATGAGGTCAAAAAGTGGGAGGACGAAGATCCTATCGGAGTTTTCAGAAATTACCTGCTCGAAGAGGAGATCGCTTCCGAAGAAGAATTGGATGAGCAGGATGAGGAAGCAGAAGTAATTGTCGATGAGGCGGTTGACTTTGCTGAATCAAGCCCTGATCCGGACGATGAAGCACTCTTTGAACATATTTACGCTGAACCGACCCCCGTTGAATACAGGGGCTACGCCATGGCACAGGAAAGCGAGGAAAAATAAGATGGCACGAATGACAATGCGCGAGGCGATTTCAAAAGCGCTCTGGGAAGAGATGGAACGGGATGAAAATGTCTTCATCCAGGGTGAAGAGGTTGGCGTGTGGGGTGGTACCTACGCAGTTACTAAAGGCTTTTTAGACAGGTTCGGTGAAAAGCGTGTGCGAGATACCCCCATTGCGGAAGCGGCGATCGTGGGCAGTGCCATTGGAGCAGCCCTGGTCGGGTTACGTCCTGTTGCCGAGTTGATGACGATCAATTTTGCCTTCGCAGCCATGGACCACATCGTCAATGAAGCCCCAAAATTACACTACATGTTTGGTGGGCAATTTAAACTGCCCCTGGTGATCCGTGCCGTAAGCGGCGGTGGCCGACAGCTGGCTGCCACCCACTCACAAACACCTGATGCGATCTTTGCCCATTTTCCCGGCTTAAAGGTTGTCTCACCTGGCACCCCGGCTGATGCCAAAGGTCTGTTGAAGAGTGCAATCCGCAGCGACGACCCGGTATTGTTTATTGAAAATGCAACCCTGTATCAGGCCAAAGGCGAGGTTCCGGAAGATGAGGATTACCTCGAACCCATCGGGAAGTCAAAGATCCAGCGTGAAGGTGAGGATGTGACCATTGTGGCCTATTCGAAAACAGTCCAGCTTGCCATGGAAGCAGCCGACATGCTGGCAGAAGATGGGATTGAAGCCGAAATTGTTGATTTGCGATCCCTGCGTCCCCTGGATATGGAACCGGTGATCGAATCCTTCAAACGCACCAACCGGGCGGTGGTGGCTGAGGAAGGTTGGCGGGGCTATGGAGTTGGGTCCGAGGTTTCAGCCCGGATCTACGAATTGGCCTTTGATTACGTTGACGCACCTGTAAAAAGAGTTGCGCAGGCTGAAGTTCCCCTGCCTTATAACCAGAGACTTGAACAACTGGCGATCGTCCAGACTGAAGATATTTATAATGCTGCGAAGGAGGTTATCTATGGCTGAGGTGGTGACGATGCCCAAATTGGGCTTTGATATGGATGAAGGTAAACTGGTGCGTTGGGTGATCCCTGAGGGTGATCCTGTGGAAAAAGGGGCTGTCATTGCGGAGATTGAAACCGATAAAGCCACTGTGGAAGTTGAATCTGGTTATGCGGGTGTCATGTTCCGGCACCTGGCTGAAGAAGACACTGCCCTGCCCGTGAATGCCCCCATCGCCGTGATTGCCGATGAAGGAGAAGAACCGTCCGAGGACGAGATTGACTCTTTGGTGAAAGAGGCTGGCGGAGAAGCGCCTGAAAAAGCCCCCACAAAAGAAGATAAGCCAGAAGAAGAAGCTGAGGAGAAAGAAGAAAAGGAAGAAACCGAAGAAGAATCGGTCGAGGAAGAGGATGCCGATGTAACACCGGCGGGGGGCGTGCGCTCTTCACCACTGGCAAGGCGAATGGCTGAAGATCACGATATTGAACTCAAAAAGATTGAAGGTAGCGGCCCCCAGGGACGTGTAGTCAAGAAAGATGTCGAGGACTACCTGGAATCCATGCGTCAAGAAGGTCGGGAAGAAGAAGCCGAAGCCGTTGAACGAGTACTGGAGCCAATGCCAGCCTTTGCACCCGGTGAAGCGCCGGAAGATGAAGTTGTTGAAATGAGCCGGCTACGCCAGGCCATTGGTAAGCGGATGCAGAACTCCAACCAGAACTTCCCGCATTTTTACCTGACCCGAAATTATAAAACGGATCAGATGATGGCCCTTCGTAAGGACATTAATCAGCTTCTACCTGAAGGTGAGAAAATCTCGGTTAATGATTTTATCGTGAAAGCTGTAGCGCTGGCACTTCGTCGCTATCCGAACCTTAACGCCTCAATTGAAGACAAAACCCATATCCGCAGACACGGGCAAGTCAATGTCGGTGTGGCGGTGGCGGTAGAAGGCGGTTTGATGACCGTGGTCTGTAAAGATGCCGATCAAAAACCTGTCCGCCTGATTGCCCGTGAGGTGCGTGAAATGGCAATCCGGGCACGTGAACGTAAGGTAAAAAATGAAGATATCGAAGGTTCGACCTTTTCCATCAGCAACCTGGGGATGTATGCCATCGACAATTTTGCTGCCATCATCAACCCGCCAGAGGCTGCAATCCTGGCAGTTGGTGCTGTTCAGAAAGTACCTGATGTGGTGGATGGTGAGGTGGTTGTCGCTTCACGGATGAAAGCCACCCTCTCTGCCGATCACCGGGTCACAGACGGGGCAGAAGCTGCTGAATTTATGGAAGTATTGGCGGATTATCTCGAAGAACCGATGCGGTTACTATTGTAAACCATCAGTCATTGATCTACTGGTCAGTCCAGCTCCACATCTCTGAAACAGGAATGTGGAGCTGTTTTTTGATAACGCTCTTACCGTTCTTCCGGCTCGCCATAAAGCCAGCCGTAAATATAGTGAATTTCGTTGATCAGGCGGATATAGTTGCGTGTTTCCTCAAGCCGGACGGTCTCCAGAAAGAGGTCCGGGTCGTTGATGGGGGTCATTTCCTTCCACACAATTGTGTTACCCCACCCGCCATTATAGGCGGCCAGAATGGCATACAGATCACCCTCAAAATAATTGTGTAATTGGCGGAAATAATTGGCTCCGAACACCAGGCTCACATGCGGTCGGTACAGGTCTTCAACAGTGTAATCTTCCGGCCATCCCAGGTTATTGGCCAGGTCCGTGCCGGTATCTGGCATGATCTGCATCAGGCCGCGAGCACCGGCTACAGAACGGGCAAAACCCTCGTAACCGCTTTCCTGCCGCATGATGGATAGCAGCAAGAGGGGAGAGATGTTCTGATCTTCAGTGATGGGGAGCAGCCAGTCCAGGTAATAGGCGCCGAACCTGATCCGGGAGAAATATTCCGGCGCGCTGAGGGCGTTTCCCCCCTCCATGCCAGCCAGGCGCAGGACCTGTGAACTGGCTACCAGTGCTGACCGGTAAAGACCGATCTCGACCAGAGCCGGGATTAAACGAAATGTCTGGGCGGGGTCCTGTGCAAGTTCAACCCGTAAAGCTTCCAATTCATCTTTCGCTGCGGGATAATCACCCAGAGCCCAAAATTCATGAGCCCGCTGATAGCGTGGATCAATCGCCAGCATACCCGGGCTTTCCAGGTTAATGTCTGGGGGTAGATCAAAGGTCATTCGCAACCAGTCTTCGGCTTCCTGTCGGTAGGGTTCCAGATCAGGATCAAGGTCGTAGGTTTGCGGCTCTGAAAACGGTGGTCGCCCAATCAGGAGGTCTTCAGCGCGGATGCTGTAATGTCCGAAGGGGTTGGCCATTTGAGCCTGCTTCCAGCTATCCAGTGCTGCGCTGATATCACCCTGGGCATCCTGGCTTTTGCCGATCCAAAGGTAAGCAGCCGCTTCCTCGGGAGGCCTGCTGGCCAGAACCAGAGCCCGTGAGAAATAGGGTTTAGCAGCAGCCCAGTCACCCAGCCTCACGTAAGCGATTCCCCCAAAGAACACCGCCTCGAAGGCCTCGGGGGAGTCAGGGTATTCACTTGCTATCCGTCCCCAGGTCTGAGCAGCCTCTTCCAGCATCCCGGCCCGTTCATACGAACGACCTGCACGGAACAAGAAATCCGGTGCTTCAAGTGCATCGGGCCGCTGGGCGACGAAATCCAGGGCAGCTTCAGCAGCCTGTCCGGGTTCTTCCAGAAAGGCCCATAGCGTAAACTCAATGCTCTGCCAGGCGTTCACGTAGAAGGGACTGGTGGGGTGATCTTCAATCAATTCGTACCACAGGTCCAGGGCTTGTCGATAGTTCGATTCTGGCTCAGACCCGCCGAGTGATCGGGTGGATAGCCCTTTATAATAGAGCGCAGCATCACGGAAGGACTCCGGTGCACTCGCCAGGTACCGATCGAAAGCAGCGATGGCCAGGGCATGGTTGCCCCGATGATAATTAACCAAGCCCCGCTGGTACTCATTCACCTCGACCCCGGCATTAACCAGAGTCACCAGGGCAGTGTGGGCATCAAATGCGAAGGGGTAATTTGCCACTGATTCGCGGAAGATTTCATAGGCCTGGTCGGTTTCATCCCTTTCCAGGAGGATGCGTCCGATCAGGAGCGCCATCTGGGCTTTCGTGAAGTCATTGCTTGAGGTGTTGTAAAGGTCCTGATAAAGCGAAAGGGCTGTCTCATTATCGCCACTGTCCTGGAAGGCACGTGCGATTTTAACAGCTAGGACTTCGCTGCCCTCACCGGGGTGGGCCAGGTAGGCAGCCTGGTAACTTTCGATGGCTGCAGTGTGGTCGAGCAGGGAGGTGAAGAGGTCGCCGCGCAGCTCGTGTACATGTTCGTCAAATAAACCGGGTTGCAGATCAAGGTAGACCTGGTAGGCCTCCAGGGCTTCAGGGTAACGTTGCAGGCGGGTGTAGGTCTTTCCCAGCATATACTGGGCCCGGGCAGCCGTTGTGATTTTTTCAGCGGCGGCTGCCTGTCTCAGGTAGTTGAGTCCGGTACTGGTTTCACCCTGGTGGTAATAAGCCTGCCCCAGGCCCAGGTGGCTGTGTGCAACCAGGTCAGGATCATCGTCTCTTTCCAGCGCATCTCTGAAATTCATAATGGCAGTTTGATAATCACCCATGAAGAGTGCTGTGTCACCATCACTGACGATCTGCTCAGGGGGTGGTGGCAGTGTGGGTGTGGGCGAAGGTGCTATCGTGGCTGTCGCAGTGCTGGCCGGCAAGTCCGGTGCAGGTTCACCCTGTGGGGCAGGTGCCTGTGTACAGGCCACCAGGATCAGGGCAAGTACAATTGTCATAATATGCCTTATTCGATAAATCATGTCTTATAGTTTAACACAAGAAGATTGAAATATTAATAGATAAGGGCAAGCGCAATATTTGCCGTAAACTTTGAATGTTAGCATGTAGTTTCTCAACCCATTTATGCATATTCTGGACATATCGTACATTCCAGGCAGTTCTGCTGCTGAAAAGGCTGGGGGTGTGGTGTGGTGGTGAAGCCGCCATACCACACCTCTCATATTCTCTCGCAGGTTGAGTAGTTACCAAATAAATTGTGATTCAGAAAATTGCTGAAATAGTTGCACCGATACCAATGAAAATTTGAATTATGTTTGAGGAGATATCGGTGTTTACCAGATTTAAGTTTTCTCTCTGAATGAATAAATCTGAAAGCGCTTCCATTATCTCAAAGATAAGAAAACATCTGGCTTTTGTTCTGCTATCCTCAATAACGCTTCTGCCGGGCCACTAGGCTCTCTGCGTCCCTGTTCCCAGTCCTGAACTGTCCGTACACTCACACCCATTAATCCTGCAAATGCAGTTTGAGAAAGATTTAATTTTTCTCGAATTTCTTGTGGCGGAGCAGGATCAGTCAATTTACGGGTGCGAAGATCTTTTCCGTTATGTTTGTAGGCTTTAATTTCCTTGATACTTTCAATAATTTCCTGTCCGATATCACGTTTACTCATTGCGAATTTCCTTTGCGATCTCTTTAAGTTGATGTGCTGGAATATTGTCCACTTCACTTTTACGATAAATAGTCAACAACCAAATTTCACTTTCCTTCATTTTGTAGAAATATATGATTCTAACCCCACCTCGTTTTCCTGATCCAGGTGTAGACCAGCGAATTTTTCTGACTCCTCCTGAACCGGGGACGACCTTGCCTGCTTTAGGATGCTGCAATAAATAATTTTGAAATCCATAATACTCATTTTCTGTGAGATAGTCATAAACATATTTCGTAAAAATTGATGATTCAATAAATTCCACATAAAAATTATACGGCAATGCCGTATAATTGTCAATGTCTCTTCAAGAATGAATTTGAAATGGTTATTTATTTAGCAAAATGATCTAAAGTATTATTTTGTAATCCACAGTTAAAAAAGTCTGACAATCCCTGCCCCAATAAAGGCCACGAAGGTGGCGTCGATGACATACATCAAAACTGTTGTCCAGATATACTTGCCGATGGGCACTTGATAAGCACCGCATACGACGCTGAACGCGCGCTTGCCCAGGGGTAACATTCTCCCGGCCATCAGCAGAAAGGGCGAGGTGATGGGGAGTTCGTCCAGACCAAGAGGCAGGCGTTTCTTTTTATCCTCGAAATCGACCAGGTCACCCATGGTATAGCCAATCTGATACTCCAATAATGCGGCCAGGGTATTGCCAATCACGGCAATCGCCACAGCATTCCAGGGACCCATGAAAACGGAAAGAAAGAGTGTCAGTGGTGAGGCAGGCAGAAAGGTGAAGCCCAATAGGAAATAAATCCCGATGCTGATCAGGGCAGCCTGCGGTCTGTTGGCTCGGATGAAGGCCTGGGCTTCGGTGAGGTCGAAATAGACTGAAATCAGCACGACAATGAGCACAGACAGCACGACCATACCAACTCGCACAGCCTTATTCTCACCGATTTTCTTTATCCTCCGCAGGATTTCTTTTTTTGACATTAATTTTGTATTCATCTGACTGACAGGTTAATAATCCAGGCTATTATATCTTTGTTTTCCAGCTAACTATTAGATTGTAACAGTTTTAACAGGGCTATCAGAAAGTAGGAGAATGGTTTTTCCAGATGCGAATAAACCCTCGCTCTCCGCCCTTTGATTGGTGAGACGTCAATTCAGGAACTGCCACGGGTTGACAGGGAAACCATTTAGACGGATTTCAAAATGGAGATGGGGGCCGGTTGACATACCTGTGCTGCCCATCAAGCCAATTAATTGGCCCTTTTGAACGTTGCTACCACAGGGCAGCAATGAGCCATCCAGCAGGTGGGCATAGAATGTCTGAAATCCACGGTCATGATCAACAACAATCAGGTTGCCGTAACCCCGGTGGGACCACCCTGAATAAACGATCACACCAGTATCTGATGCAAAAATGGGGAACCCTGACCTTCCAGCAAAGTCCAGGCCATTATGAACGGGGGGTGTGTAATCATAACCAGAGAGCCAGCGTTCCGTGGTAGGCCATGTGAAAGTGCCTGTTCCCACATTGCCATAAAGAATTCCGCCACAGGCCCCCGGTCCAAGATGGGAGCTGCCTGATGCGGGTGCGTCACGTGGTACGATCCAGGCCACTGTGGGTCGCTGGCCGCCAGGGACAACCAGCATGGTGCCCGGCTCAATGTTGGGGTTGGCAAAATCGCCGACAATTTCACGATCAAGGTTGTTAAGCGGGTAATCGATAATGTCTTCAGGACTCACACCATAAAATGAAGATACGCCGTTCAGTCCTTCGCCCTCGGACCAGCGATGGTAAACACCATCAACGGGCAGGATATTGAGGGTCACACCGATCGCAAGACCATCCGGGGTGTCACCGATTGTATATCGGTTGGACCACAATACGGTCTCTGGTTTGAGCCCGAATTTATCCGCAACCCCGAAGATTGTGTCCCCTGCCTCAACTGTATACTTGATCACATCAGTCCGGGTATCAACCGGCATGGATTGGGTAATATGCAATTCAGGCAACCGTGTCAGACCCGCCAGGCTGCCTTCCGTGGAAAACGATGGGGTGGCAACACCAGCCGGGAGGGCCACTGGCGTCCGGGTTGGCACGGCGGTAGGCTCCGGTGGGGCTGCTGTGGCATTGACAATTAATGAACCAATTCCCCAGAAGAGCATCAAGGCGACAATCAGCGTCACACCGTTGATAGCCAGGGTGTGCAAGCGCTGCTGGGTGAAAAGGCTTTGAGCCATTTGGGGTTCGGAATCCACACTGTGCTCAGGTTGGTTTTCATTTTCAGCCTGGGCGTCGTTTTGCAGTGGTATGTCTTCGGAAAATTCAGGTTTTAATGGTTGTTTATCCATCTTTTGTATTTAAGGCATCATATCATGATTGGGCTGGATGTCAAGCTCGCTGCCAATTCGCTCTTGATCCTGGCAGGAGGCTTCAGGGCATCGTGGGCGGAACCTGAAAGAAGCGTTCAACGATCTCGGTCAAATCTGCACCGGTATGCTGGTTGAGGATCATCCAGAAATCTTCGCCCGTGGCAATCTGGTATTTATGCTGGTTTATATAGTCATTGATAAAATCAAAAAAGGCCTCATCGCCCATGGCATTGCGCAATTCCTGTATGAACAATGCACCTCGGCGATAAACCCGGTTGAAATATTCTGGAACGCCACCAGGCAGATAAATGGTCGTATCGATGGATCCCCTTGGCAGGTGATTGTGGACCCGCGTATCCCACCACCAGTCGAGCTGATCCGGATGGATGTATTCATAGAATAGCGCTTCAGCATAGGTCGCCAGAGCTTCATCCAGCCAGGGTTCCATGGCCTGGTTATTGCCTACCAGGCTGAAAAACCATTGATGTGCAATTTCGTGCGGGATGATGATGTGAAGGTCTGACCGGGGCGGATCGCGGTAAAGCCAGTAAAAACTGCTCTGAATCAGGATGATCCCATCAAATTCCATATTGATGCCCATATCGACCTGGACCACGCTGATGACTTCCCGATCATAGGGGGTGAATAAATCACTGTAGAGTGAAATGGATTGGTCTGCCAGATCGAGGGCTATTTCAGACGATTCTAATACCTCTGGGAAGGAAAATGAACGGACCAGGGTATGGTCGTTGGCTCGTTCAACGACCGTGAAGGAATCGCTGATGGCCATGGAGAATGTGCGCGCTAAAGGCAGAAAAAAACTGGAACGGCCGTCTTCATCTTCAATGGGCAGTGCACCCGCAGCAATTGTCATATTTTCGTGACGATCGGTGAAGGTCAGGTCCACATGGAAATCGGCTGATTCAAAGGATTGATATTCACCAACGAACATGCTATTGACGATAGATATTTCGTAAGCCAACCAGCCTTCCTCCTCATCAAAGGGCGGAATGGTGGGATACCAGTATGAGAGAATTAGTTGCCGTCCGGTCTGGCCAAAAACGCCTTCTCTGTCGGGCATGTACAGTTTGTAATCATGCACAAATTCGATCTGTTCACCAGGCATAAGCGGGTCTGTCAGGGGGATGACCATCCGGTGGCTCTCCCAGCGGAAGTCCGTCACTGGCGTTCCGTCGCCAGTTTGGACGGAACGCATATAAACCGCGTCGAAAATAGTTGGGTAGACGATAAAAACCATTTCATCGATCGGCCGGTTGGTCTTGTTGGTATAAACCGAGCGGCTTTTGATAGAAATAAAGCGATTATAATAATTGATTGTTGCGTCAATGAAATACTGAGTTTGCTGGCCGTCCAGGGGTAGTGGTGTGGGTGTTGGTGAGGGGATCGGGGTTGCAGTCGGTGTGGCTGTGGCGGTGGGTTCTGGTGTTGGGGTGACCGTGGGCTGGGTTTCGGGAACAGGTGAGCAGGCAGCGAGGAGGCTGATAGCTACCATCAGTACCATGAATAATTTTCGTATAGATGTAGTTTGCATTGGTTGGTTGTTTCCATTCTGGCCCATTGGCACCATTGTTAACCGGCCAGTGATGATTAATACCACAAAAAAAGAAAAGTGTTGAGAGGCTAACCGGGACCGTGAACCAACCGATATTTTCCACATGGATGAATCACAATCGCAAAGCGCATATTAAATCATGCAACTCAGGAGGTTGCTTACTGTTTTTTGTGGGTCACTTACTCTTTGGTTGGGCAGCCGGGAGCGGTATGTCTGTTCTTATCCTGCTGGGTGGTATACTGGTCGTAGCTGTCAGTCTCGGGGCTTATCAAAACAATCTTATTCACGAAATTAAAATCTTGATACCCGAACGAAATGAGGGTGGTTTAAATTGACCCAGAGAAAGAACCCCAAACATCACATTAAATCCGGTAAACGACCGGAAAACCTGACAGGGTTTATTGCCATCTGGGCCGGACAATTCTTTTCAATGACCGGTTCTTTCATGACCAGTTTTGCCCTGGGAATCTGGGCCTGGGAGAAAACCGGATCAGCCCAGGCCCTGGCTCTGGTCGGTGTCTTCACCTATGCCCCGCTGATCATCGTGACGCCGCTGGTCGGTGTGTTTGTGGATCGCTGGAATCGTAAACTGGTGATGATGCTCAGCGATTTTGGGGCAGTATTGTCGACCATCGTTGTGTTCATTCTGTTTGCTGGGGGAAATTTGCAAATCTGGCATATTTATGTCACCACAGCCTTTGCCAGTGCTTTCCAGGCCTTTCAATGGCCGGCTTATTCAGCATCTGTGACGCTGATGGTGCCCAAGAAATTCTACAGCCGCGCCAGCGGAATGATCAGCATGGTTGAGAGTTCTGCCAATATCATCGGTCCTGTTCTGGCCGGTGCTTTGATCGGCTTTATCGGGTTGCAGGGGATCATTATCATTGATCTGGTGACCTTTGTCATTGCCATCCTGACCTTAGTATTTGTGTTTGTCCCCCAACCACTCACTTCACCTGAAAAAGCAAATGTCCATGGGCTTTGGAAGGACCTGTCATTCGGTTTTAATTTTATTTTTTCAAAGCCCGGTTTGCTGGGGCTGCAGATGATCTTTTTTGGCGCAAATTTTATGACCGTGATCGGCTGGGCGGTAATCAATCCGATGGTTTTGGCCCGGACTGGCAGCGATGCCCAGATTCTGGGGTTTGTGCAATCCTTTGCTGCGGTAGGGGGCCTGGTGGGGGCGGTGTTTCTGGCAATTTGGGGCGGCCCGAAAAAATTAGTGTGGGGTGTGCTGGTGGGCTGGGTGCTAAACGGTATCTTGGGACGATTTCTAATGGGTGTAACCCAACAGGTCTGGGTTTGGATGGTTTCGGTCTTTCTGCTGGCGTTCTTCATGCCGACCATCAATGGCTGTAATCAGGCGATCTGGCAAAAAAAGGTGCCGCCTGAACAACAGGGGCGAGTCTTTGCCGTGCGGCGATTTATTGCGCAAATCACGATCCCCATTTCAATGGCTTTATCGGGATGGCTGGGCGATCATGTTTTTGAGCCAGCTTTCAACGAAACAGGCGGGTGGGGCGTTCGTTTTTTTGAGGGCGTATTCGGGTCAGGGCCAGGTGCCGGGCTATCGATGATGATCGCCATCAGCGGCCTCATGGTGACGCTGGTGGGGCTGACCGGTTTCATCTGGCCTGAAATCCGGCAGGTTGAAGACCACCTGCCAGATTACGATGAAATGGGTGACGGGCAATTGGCTGGTGAAAAGATGAGGGTTTAATGATGCAGGATCAGTTTGCTTCTTGAATGATGATCTTATGGGTGATTTCGGCTGTTTTCGCCACCATCGCCTGGGCAGCGCAATACTTGTTTTCTGAAAGCTCAACGGCCCGCTCAACGGCATC
>SKPR01000011.1 GCA_007119455.1 Candidatus Brevefilum sp.
CCATCCGCAAGTCTCTGACTATATGGATGGAATTGGGGAGCATTTTCCTTGACAAAGTTTATACCTGCGTCAATATCGCTCCAGGATTTAAGATGGCCAACAAAGTGGGCAAGAATTTCATCACTATCATCGGATTCGATAATGTCCGCCTGGACTTCTGCATTTGCGAGATCGGTGTAAGGGAGCAGCCATGGACACCATTGTTCCACATCGCTTTCGTAGTGTGCAATGGGCTTATTTTGCAGTATTTCAGCCAGCATCATCAGGAGCTTATTCAACCAGAGGGGACTGCCAATAAGACGATCAGGCGTGGGCCTGTTTGCAAGGGAATCTTGAATAAAATCTCCAACCTTATCGTCCTTCTTGGGGCCTTCGTAAAGATGATTCAGCCATGATTCAAACTTGTTCAACTCTTCTGCCAGATTATGCAACCCCCAGCGATCGGGGTCCCAGCAGGCAATTTTTCTGATGGTTTCATAGATGATGTCCCATGAGCGCAGGTTCCAAGCTTGATAAAGCTCCCGGATAAACGCTTCACCTGGTGAAAAACTCCGCTTAACTGATAGGCGCAGTGCTTCTGGGAGCGTATTTTCTTCTCGGATAAGATCCAACAGGACATACTCAAATGGACTTTCCTGGGATTGTTCACCAACATTTCGCCAATTTTCCAGGCTGGCATTCAGCAAACCGATCCGGGTTGGTTCATCACCACCATGGGTTATGTGCCAGTTAAGCATGGATTGGCAAATGCTACGCGGGGGTGGATCGCTAATCTCAAGAGCTTTTTGGCGCATCACGGGGATGATCCGGTCCCACCATGGGTGGTTGTCTGAATCACGTGCGATCGCGATGGCTTCCCAAATGGCATCAGCCCAGCTTTCTGCAAAGGTGTGTTTGACCAGTGCTGGAAAAGCAGAATGCCTGAGAATATCCGGGTGTCGGCAATACTCTCGGAGGAGATGCCAGGTCAGGTCGAGGGATTCTCTGAACAAATCCCAGGCAGATGCTGTAGCTTTTACAACAGTAACCCGGTCTCCCTCTGCCAGGGATTTCACGACCAAATCCAGGCAATACCTTAGGACATCTTGTTCAAACCAGGGAGCTCCGATCATTTCCAGCTTGTTTTGATATTCTTTGATCTGCTGTAATCCAGCTAAAGATGGTTCTGCCTCGACAATCACCCGTATCAATGATTGGTATTCCATTACATTCAGCGAAACGACTTGCTGCTGGTAGGCAATCCGCCGGGCTAAAATCGATATCTGCTGCCGGTCCAGTTCCTGGTCCTGAAATTCCTCCCACCCCAGGTCTGTGAAGAGGTCAGGTGCGTTTTGTTCCAGGAAAATTCCCAATGAGTCAATCATTTGTTGATAGTCTTCCCACCGGGGAGGATTTTGCACCTGGCTATCAATGAAGTTATCCAGAAAGAGGGCGTTACCCCAGTCGATCACACCGACGTCACCGGATGCATTATGCCAGTAAATATGTTCGAGTTTGACATCGTTCCATAAAATGCCGGCAGCATGTGCTTGTGAGAACAGGTCAAACAGTGCATCCAGCATGGTGATGATGATCCGGCGCGGGAAGGGTTTATCCGCTTTGCGCAGTTCAGCCTGGATGGTGGCCATGTCCCTGCCGGGAGCAGTTTCACTGATAAAGAAGAAGTTAGCTGTACCCTCTGTATAGTCCGGGGCCTGGTCAAGCAATCGGGGAGGGTGTGCTTTGCCGTGAGGAAGTCCATCAAGTTTGGCAAGCACCTGTGCTTCCCTGGCGATCTGTGAGGCCTGACGCTGGATGGTGCCGCCAGTCGCAATATGCGCAGGCTTTTTCAGAATGCCAGTAATGTCTGGATTGTCCACACACATGGCTGAATAGACCTCACCAGCATCACCGCTGCCGATGGGTGTATCACTGATCTCCCATGTGAAGGACGTCCCTTTAACCGTGCGTCCCAAAAAGCCTCCAGATTTTTCTGATCGATAACGGCCTAATTTTACCCATATCAAGGGCAATTCCAAAGGGTATTATGGTTAATAAATTCTAATGATTAGGTAATATTACATTATTATAAAACATGGAAATGATTAACGAAAAATTACAGACAGGTGAACTCAGGTCAGTATGAGTTGTTGGTCAACTGAAAAATTGCAAGGCTTTTCGTAACCGCGTTTCTGCGTCGGTTTCCTCGTCCTGGGGAAGGGATTGAAGGGCAGCCTGTGCCTCCACAATGGAATAACCCAGGGCGGTCAGGGCTTCGATCACTTCGGTGTCAATTTCATCCATCCTGGCAGCAGCTTCCAATGGCTCAAGCGGTTCAACCTTTCCCTGAAGATCAAGGATGATCTTTTGCGCTGTTTTCTTGCCAATACCTGGGACTCGGGTGAAAATTTCCGGTTGGTCGGCGGCAATCGCACGCCTGACAGCGCCAGGGGTGAGCGTTGAAAGGGCGGCCAGGGCAGTTTTGGGCCCAACACCGGCCACGCTGATCAAATGAACGAAGAGGTCACGCTCTTCAACAGTCTCAAACCCAAATAATGATAGATGATCTTCGCGCACAACCAGATGGGTATGGAAGGCCCGTTTCATACCGGGTCGGCAGCTCAGGCATGTGTTTTCGGTCAGATTGATTCTTAATCCAATCCCGCCCACGCTGATCACAGCCTGGCCTTCAATAATCTGGGTAATCTCACCGGTGATTGTGGCAATCATAAATCTATTGTAACAAATTTCCGTGATTGATTATAAATCTCATAAAGAACAACAGCGGTTGCAACAGCCAGATTCAACGAATCTGTCCGGCCTTCCATGGGGATTCTAACGACCTTATGACAGGCTGTGATCTGAGATTTGGTAAGCCCATGCCGTTCACTGCCCATCAGCAGCGTCAGTGGTCGCTTGTAATTAATTGTCTGGTAGTCTGTTTGAGCACCATCCGATGTGCCATAGAGATTGATCTGCCAGGTTTTAGTCCAGTCATGAAAGACATCCCAGTCAGTTTTGATGAGACCGAGAGAAAAGATGGCCCCCATGCTGGCTTTGACGGCGGTAGGATCGTAAGGATCGGTTGAATGGCCCAGTAAGATCAGCCCCTGTCCGCCAATTGCTTCAGTCGTACGCATGATGGTTCCCAAATTACCCGGGTCTGACACCGCATCCAGGGCAATCCACAAGTCATTCTTAGCCGGTTTAATTTCATCAAGTGCCTGCCAATTTTGCCTGACAAGCGCACCCAATCCCTGGGGTCCCTGCTTGTGGGCAATTTTCTGGTAGATCTCGGCACTAACCGCCATCCGGTCTGCATCGGCAACGGCTGGATGGTTCACCAGCGACTGACCGAATTCGCTCACCAATAGTTCGGGGGCAATCACCAGAGTCTGGATTGGGGCACCAGTCTGAATGGCTTCGCCCACGGTACGTAAACCCTCAATGAAGAACAGCCCTGTTTCCTGACGGTATTTTTTCTGGTCAAGCTTACGGAGGGCTTTTACCTTGGGGTTGGAGAAGCTGGTAATCATCGTTGGGTTGGATTATTTTGCTGTAGATTGTGAAAAGGTCGGTGGTGAATGTGGCAAATGGCGACAGCCAGGGCATCAGCTGCATCATCAGGTCTGGGCAGTTCTTCGAGATTGAGAATCGTCTGGACCATGCGCTGCACCTGGCGTTTACCTGCGCTGCCATATCCGCAGACGGTTTGTTTGATGACATTGGGGGTATATTCGTAAACACCTAATCCTGCGTTAGCCAGTGTGAGCATGGCGACTCCCCGAGCCTGGCCGACAGAAATTGCAGTTTTAACATTCTTTTGAAAAAACAGCTTTTCGATGGCGCAGGATTCGGGTTGATAATCCTGGAGGATTGCTGATAATTGACCGTAGAGTACTTTTAGCCGCTCAGCATCCGGTTCATCACTTGACGTGGTGATGGTGCCATAGGTGATACACTGATGATTGGCACCCCGATCTGATTGGATAAGACCATAACCAGTAATTGCGATCCCAGGGTCAATGCCGAGTACGAGCATTGATACCTAGTTGTTCTCCAAAGCTTGAATGGCTTCCTCTGTGATATTCAGGTTGGAATAAATATTCTGAATATCGTCCAGTTCTTCCAGGTTTTCAATGGTTTTCATGACCTTGACGGTTTGCTCAGTATCGAGTGTAATTTCCTGTTTGGGCAGATAACGAACGCCAGAATCTTCCGGTTTAATATTGGCTTCACTGAGATGATCGGCGATGGTCTTAAAACTGTTTGGTTTTCCAAAGATTTCGATTAAGTCATCATCCTCGGTGATATCCTCGGCACCAGCTTCAACAGCCAGCTCAAAAATGGTATCAAAGTCATATTTGTTGGCTGGCAGCGCAAAATAAGTCATCCGCTCAAATTGCCAGCTTACAGAACCTGGATCACCCATGTTGCCACCCGCTTTGCTGAGGATATGGCGTACCTCAGCGACCGTCCGGTTTCTGTTTTCAG
>SKPR01000088.1 GCA_007119455.1 Candidatus Brevefilum sp.
AGCCCTGGCAGAGCACAACCTGACCCTGCAAAGGATTGATTTTCTAAAAATCGATACGGAGGGCTTCGACCTGATGGTGTTGAAAGGGTATAACTGGGCGGATAAAAATCCACCGGACGTGATCCTGTGTGAATTTGAAGATCAAAAAACGGAACCCCTCGGCTATACTTTTAGCGACCTGGCAACTTTTCTGCAGGATAAAGGGTATAGCCTGGTCATTTCTGAATGGTATCCGGTGAAAGTTTATGGTGGCCTGCATGATTGGCGCAGGTTTACAACTTATCCCTGCACACTTGAGGACCCTCGCAGTTGGGGCAATATCATCGCAGTGAGGGACAAAGCAATCTTCCAGCAATTAACCCAGATCTGCCAATTGGATTAAACCGGCTTTGTATGGCGAAGCTATATCTATTATTAAAGGTTGTTTGTTAAGTCAGAGGCTTTATACAATGATGGACATCAACGAGCCCTGGGTTAACCAAACCGGCCAGAGATGTAATCTTCGGTCAGTTTTTTCTCGGGATTGGTAAAAACAGAGGCCGTTGGTCCAAATTCCACCAGGTATCCTCCCCGATCCTCATCCATATTGAAAAATGCTGTGAAATCCGAAGCCCGGGCAGCCTGCTGCATATTGTGAGTCACGATGACGATCGTGAGCGTTTCTTTCAATTCCTGGATCAATTCTTCAATTTTCAACGTGGCAATTGGGTCGAGGGCAGACGCGGGCTCATCCATCAGGAGCACATCCGGCTCAACAGCCAGAGCCCGGGCAATGCATAACCGCTGCTGCTGCCCACCTGAGATAGCCAGGGCAGATTTATGCAACCGGTCTTTGACCTCATCCCATAACACAGCCTGCCGCAGGCTGCGTTCCACAATCTCGGCCAGGCGGGCTTTGGATTTGATACCATGCGCACGTGGACCGTAAGCGATATTATCAAATATCGATTTCGGAAAAGGGTTAGGACGCTGAAAGATCATCCCAACCGTTTTTCTTAAGTCAACGATATCCAAACCCTTAATATCCCGGGCATCTTTCTCGATCAACCCCCGAGTCGTGGTATTGGGGATCAAATCGTTCATACGGTTGAAGGCTCTCAGGTAAGTTGATTTTCCGCATCCGGATGGCCCAATAAATGATGTGATGGCATTAGCTCTGATAGCCATGTTAACATCTTTTAGGGCACGGAATTTTCCGTAAAAAACTTCCAGATTTTCAACAATGAATTTGTCAGCGTGATTATTTAATGACATTGGTTTTATTTTCCGCCAGCTAATCGTTTCGAGATCCCCCTCGAGATGAGGTTAATGGCCAGGTTTAATACGATAATGGTCAGGATCAGGATTGCTGCTGTTCCCATGGCCTTATCAAAGGCGCGGGTTTCTGAGGCCAGCATATAAACATGCAGGGCTAATGACCGGCCTGAATGCATGACTGTGCGGGGGAGATAAAAACTCCCACCGAGGGTGACCCAGAAGATGGCCGTTTCAGCGATGATCCTTCCGACGCTCAACACAACCCCTGTGACGATGCCTGGCATTGCATTTGGAAGCACCACATTATAGATGGTATGCCAGCGGGTGGCTCCCAGGGAAAGGCTGCCTTCCCGGTATGATCGGGGTACCGTTAACAGTGCTTCTTCACTGGTGCGTATGATCGTAGGCAATACCAGGGCTGCCCCACTCAGTGAGGCGGATAATAGTGAAAAACCAAACCGGAGGTAGAGCACAAACAGGGCAAACCCAAATAACCCGAACACGATCGAAGGGACACCAGCCAGTATCTCAACACCGGTCCGGGCTGCTTCAATTAAAAAGGCAACGAATTTGCTTTCTTTGGAAACCTCTCCTGCATACTCCACCAGATAAATGGCGGCCCCAATCCCTAAGGGTGTCGCCATGGCAATCGTCAATACAACCAGATAAACCGTGCTGACCACCGTTGTTGAAATCCCGCCTTCGCCTGAAACACCGCCAGCAGGGCGAGTGAATAGAAATTCATAATCGATCACGCGGATTCCCTGCAAGAGCACATAACTCATAATCCAGAAAACAGCCGCAATGGCAATGAAACCACAAGCCCAAACCAGAATATACCCAAGTTGTTGGATGAGTTTTGCCTGGCGCTGGTTGCTTTTGTTCTTAGACAGTCTGATGATGGTTTCCGATTCCACGATTCTAAGCCTCCTCATCTTTGCTATGCAGCATAAAACGGGCTGTACTGTTTACAACCAGGATCATTAAAAACAACAAGACACCGGTGAAGAACAAAGCTGAACGATGGGCGCCTGCCGCATAATTAATTTCCACAGCGATGTTCCCGGTCAGTGTACGGGCGGTATTCAAGAATAGGGTCAGCGGGTTTCCGGTTAATGGTCTCGGGATCGCGATCGAATTGCCAATCACCATGATCATGGCCATGGTTTCCCCTAAGGCCCGCCCCACACCCAGGATGATCGCAGCCAGAATTCCCGATCGAGCAGCCGGCAGGATTGTGCGTGTAATGGTCTGCCAGTGAGTACCACCTAAAGCCAGTGAACCCTCTTTATATTCCCTGGGAACCGCCCGAATGGCATCCTCGGCGATACTGGTTACCGTTGGGATGATCATCACGGCTAAAACAATCGATGCATTTAATAAACCGAAACCGGTATTGCGAGGTACGTCAATATTCCGAATGAGTGGGGCCAGCACCACCATCCCAAACAATCCATAAACGACAGAAGGAATCCCTGCTAATAATTCAACCCCTGATCGTAAAACTTCACGCACCGCCCGTGGTGCCACTTCGGCCAGCAGGATAGCGGTTCCAATCGAAAGTGGCACACCGATGATCACTGCCCCAATGGTACTCAGGATGGTCCCCACAACCATGGGGACCAAACCATATTGGGCAGTATCTGTACCGATGATTGAACCTGGCCGCCAGACCGTTCCTAAAAGCATGGTATCCAAACCGATGGTTTGAACCGAATCCCAGGCTTCCGTCATCGTAAACAAAAAAATCAAAATGACCACAATAATCGAACTCAAGGCTGCTCCTAAAAGGACTGTGCGGACCAATTTTTCGATAAAATCCCTCTGGGATGTACTTTCAATGAAGTATTGTTCGATCAGCCTGAGGATCACAACCAGAAGAATCGGTAACGCAGTATATAAGAAAAAATAAAAGAGCCCCAGTCCCACAACCCTCAAGATGCTACCTAAGGGAACGACGACCAATCCGGCAAAGATGGTTGAAAGGATTGAGAAAATGATGGTCACAAAATAAAACAAGATAAAAAGTAAGAGACCCGTCAGGATAACCATCCTGGCCCAATTAAAATAACGCCAAAACCCCCTGGCAACTATGACAACGACTCCTCCAATCAGAATTAAACTGATTCCATAATGCGTCTGATTCAATTGGAACAAGCTGTTCGGGTCAATTTCTACTATTGCAGGGTTAATGAACAGGTAGAACCCAAATAATATCCCGCCTATTCCAACCAGACCCAGCAGAAGGGCCAGTCCTCTTGTAAAAATTTCAACAGTTAGGGGTCTATTTTCCTGATGTTTGGATCGGGTCATCGATGAACTGTTTTCCTTTTGTTGGAGGCGTAATGGATTTCTCAATCTCACATACGCCTCCAACTGTTTAAGATCAATTAATAACTTTCAAAGATCACTTACCGTGCAGGGATATAATCCTCTGACACCAATTCCTGTCCAAAACTGCTGAGGATGAAATCGAGAAAAGCCTGTGAGAGCTCATCCGGATCGCCATTGGTCAGCAGGTTCAAAGGCCGGAATACGGGATAATTTCCTGACAGAACGTTTTCGACAGTGGGCAGGAAACCGTCAATTTCAACCAGATTGACACTCTCATCCAGAAAACCAAAGGAGAGGTAACCAATCGCGTTGGGCGTGGTGGCTACAGTTGTGCGCACCTGCCCATTGGACTGCTGTAACAAAGCGGTTTCAGCCATTTCCATCTCAGGTTCCCCGGCTTCCAACACCAGCTCATCAAAGGCTGCCCGGGTGCCCGAACCCTCTTCCCTGGAAACAACGATAATCTCTGCATCAGGCCCCCCGATTTCTGCGTAATTGGTAATCTCGCCAGCAAAAATACGTTTGGCTTGATCGAGTGAAATACTGGGGAGTTCAAGGTCGGGATGAGTAACAATCGCGATCCCATCAAAAGCAATAGGGTAAACCTGTAAACCAGGAAAAGTCTCAAACTCTGATTCTTTAATCGTGCGTGATACCTGGCCAAGATTGACCGTACCTTCTCCTGCTGCTGTCACACCCACACTTGATCCACCACCCTGAACTTCGATAACCAGATCAGGGTTGAGTTCCATAAAAGCCAGGGCCAATTTTTCTGTCAACGGTTGTACAGTGGTTGAACCAGCTACCTGGATCTGTCCTGAAAGCCCAGTGGCTGTTTCTTGTTGTGGCACAGCATTATCTGTATCAGTTACCCCCACATCCTCCAGTGGGTCACCCGCTTCTTCTGCAGCCTCTGCCGCCGGGACTGCAGGCTCCAGACTCAGATCTGGTGTGCAGGCTGAAAACAGGATTCCCACAACTATAGCAAGAATGGATAAAACGAACAATTTACGACGCATTTTTTTCTCCTTTTGAGAACTGAATAAGAATTTGTCCGACATTACCAGCATATCAGAATGGATTTAACAGTTAAGTAACCCCCATTTAACAAATTATGAAGCGAGTGTTAAGTTATTAAAATTAAATGAAATTCAGATCAGAAATGACATATTGAAGCCAAAAAATAAATACCCCCAAAAGAAGAACCCCGGCGATCCGTATCGATCACCGGGGAGATAGAATTTGCTCTAAGTTTTTTTATGACTGCCAGTCTGTATGGAAGGACCCTTCTTTATCCAGGCGGCGATAGGTATGCGCACCGAAATAATCACGCTGGGCCTGGGTGAGGTTTGCGGGCAAGCGGGCTGTGCGATACGAGTCAAAATAACCCAGGGTGGCACTCATCGCATAAATCGGGATACCCATACCGATGGCTGTGGTGATTACATGGCGGATGGCCCCTTGCCGATGGACCACAATATCTTTGAAATATGCATCAAGCATCAGGTTGGTCAAATCTTTATCACGCTCAAATGCACGCATGATGTCATCCAGCATATCTGCCCGGATGATACACCCTGCCCGCCAGATTTTAGCGATATTTCTCATGTCCAGATCATAATCAAATTCCTGTGAGGCAAGACGCATCAATCCAAACCCCTGGGTGTAAGCGAGGATCATGCTGGCGAACAATGCTTCTTTGGCAGCCTCAATTAATTGCCGCACGTCACCGGAAAAAGCGGGCTTAGGGCCGGTGATAGATTCACTGGCCGCCACACGCGCCGCCTTCATACTGGAAATGATCCGACTGGCAACCGCTGCGTTGATGGCGTGGGTCGGTGCACCAAGATCAAATGCGTTCTGACTGGTCCATTTTCCGGTGCCTTTTTGTTTGGCCTCATCCAGAATCACATCCAGAATAGGCTGATCGGTATCCGGGTCTGTTTTTTTAAGGATCTCGGCTGTAATTTCAACCAGATAGGAAGATAATTCTCCATCGTTCCACTGTCTGAATATATCCCCTAATTCCTGAGCCGAAATGTTCAATCCGCGTCGTAAAAGATCATAGACCTCCGCGATCAACTGCATGATGGCATATTCAATCCCGTTATGCACCATTTTCACGTAATGGCCAGCCCCTCGGGGACCCATGTAATCCACACAGGGTTCACCGTCTTCAGCTTTGGCAGCTGCAGCCATAAAAATATCCTTAATGGCCTCCCAGGCCACTCGATCACCGCCAGGCATAATGCTGGGTCCGTGTAAAGCACCCTCTTCACCACCCGATACGCCCGTGCCAATGTAATTGATCCCGGAATCGTCCAATACTTTGATGCGTCGTTCTGTGTCTTCAAAATAAGAATTCCCCCCATCGATCAGGATGTCACCCGGGTTCAGGTAAGGTTTGATTTCATCAATGACCGCATCCACGGCCGGACCAGCTTTTACCAGCAATAGGATCCGACGTGGTGTTTCCAGAACTTTTGCCAGACCCTCATAAGAATATGTGCCAATAATTGCTTTATCCTGTGCAGGCCCATTGAGAAAATCGATTGTCCTTTGATCCGTTCGGTTATAAACAGCAACGGAATACCCTTTATTGGCGATGTTCAAAGCCAGGTTCTGCCCCATCACACCCAATCCGACGACAGCAAATTGAGCTTTATTCATACAACCTCCTAATTTTTAATTACTATTGTAACTACTCAGCATGCAAGGGAATATGGGGCTCCCAGCCTTCAGCAGCAGAACTGCCTGAGCAGTTAATTTTTATTTTTTATTGTACTCGATAGAGCTTCTCACCAGCATCATAGACAACCAGCACCCCTTCACCTTGACGCCCTTCCCAATTTACAGGATTGATTAAATTCGGATCCTGATACCCGAGATTAATCGACTGGCAAACATCTTCAGAAATCCCCGTCGCCAGGGTGACCGTGATGCGCGGCTTTTCTTCCCCGGTATTGAGGTCATACGTGCCGACCCCTTTGACATGCGTGGCATGGGCCAGGACACCGAGCGGGTAATCTTGATAAACCTCCCATCGTTTGAGGAAATAATCCAACACATGGTACCCGACGGATTTGATCAGCTCGCCATGGGTGGGGCTGATCGCCCTGATATGGGGGGCATAAATAATCAGTTCACCCCCCGCCTGAACCACAGACTCTAACTTATACATTCCCTTTCCCCCGACCCAGAGGTCCTCGTACATGTCAGGCAAAACAGCCAGCACCTGCTTGTAATAGCGCCCTGTTTTAATGATGTGCTGCTCGGCACTGAGGGCTACAGCATCTGCCCAGGCTTTTTCAGGTGAACCCATAAATACACCAGCCACACCTTTTTTATCAACGACAAAGGCAAAACAGGACTTGGGAAGATTAATGAAGCTGGCTGCCCGGTCAATAATCGCTCTGACCGGTGTATGGGCTTTGCCAATCACATGATAACTGGTCAGCAGCGCCCCCAACCAGTGGGTCAGGTTAATGGTATCCGGACCGCTGATCCCCGGGAAGAGATATTTATTGCCACCGGAAAAACCGGCCACCTCATGAGGGAAAACCGGTCCGGCGATTAATATGTGGTCATATTCAAAAATACGTCGATTGACCTGGACTCTGATGGGCTGGTTCATCCGCCCGTCAGTCAATGCCGCAGTTTCACTGGTGCTGATTACGCCGATCTCCCTCAAGGTCTCCGGCGAATCCCAGGTATGGTTGTAAACCTGGCTCTGGCCAATTATTCCATTACGGACTGTTGCCCCTAACAGCCGAGAGATTTGCTGATCATCCATGGCCGGATGCGTGCCCAGGGCAACCAGAAAATCGAGGGCTGCAACGACGCTGGATAGAGAAGCCTGTAATTGTTCGAACAACAGTGCCAACGGCATCGTGCGGGTTCCATCCGGTATAAGCACGAGCACACGCTGATCCTTTAATACCAGTGTATTAAGGCCCAAATGGATAAAATCTCTCACTTCGCCTTCAGTAAGATATCCGATTTCTTTTATTAACGCCTGAGAGAACATTCTGATTTACCTGATCTGATTAAGTGTGATTCTGGTTCACCTGCCAGACCTAATGCCTGCTATATCCCTTTTCTCCATTCTGCCCGCCTGGATAACCAATCTCCTTCTGTGTCCGGAACCGGTTGGATCTCATTTAGATCTCTATGGAAAAGTTTGATGGCATCCTCCGGGCAGTTGGCAACACAAATACCACAACCCACACAGGCTACCGGGTCGATTAATGCAACATCCTCGATTGTGATAGCCCCAAACTGACAAAACAATTGACAGTTTCCGCAAGCCACACAAATCGGCTCGTCAACCACAGCATAATAAGCGGATTTTGCCACGACATTAGCAATTCCGGCCTCTGCAATACCCCGCAGAATCCCGCAACTGCAGGTGCAGCAATTGCAGATATAAGAGATATCCTTCTTCTGGTTGGCAATGGTATGAACCAAACCTGCACGAGCCGCTTGCTTCAATACCGCCAGTGCCGAAGGCAAGTCCAAGGCTTCCATCTGTGGAATGTTATCGAAGACCCCGGGTGTATCACTCATCACAAGGCAAGCCCGGAGGGGATGGTCGCAACCTTCACCCAAAAGGGATTTCTGTGTCCGGCAGACACAATCAACCACCGCCCAGGCTTTTTTCCGGGACAAAATCACACCGATATCATCCTGGGGAAGAATCTCAATGCCAAAATCAATGGTCTCATTTACTGGAATAACCCGGTGAAAATGTGGTTCGATCGAAAACAAATCCTTTGCTGCTTCCTGGTAATAGTCTTCAAATAACCGGGCAAAATTGGCATCCATTCGCCCGGCCTGTCGTTCAAAAAATCCGACCACAAAGGGCAGCAGGCTGACTTCAAATCCCTCTTCACCACGCCTGAAATTGATCAGCCCCTTTTTAGCCATTGCCTTGACCAACTGCCGGCCTTCAGATGAGGAAATACCAATTGTTTCACTCACCTCATCCAGTACCTTATAGTCCAGCGATAAACGAGTGGCAAATTGGGCTTCATCCGGTGTGAAAAGATATGCCAGCAGTTCCAGTTCTTTTCCGCTTTTTGTGGCTGGAAACCCTTGCGGAAATTCATCCAGGTGTAAGGCTAAAGCCTGATACAGGCCCATATCATCCACGGTTTTCTCCTTCGATTACGCGTTAAATTACGACTAGAAAATTGAAAGTTTTCCTAATAACCAAGAGACCAGCAAAAAACAATGAAACCTAAACCCTGACGACTGAATTTTCTGAGCCCTGGTCATTGGGCACATAATCGTCTGCATCCCAATCGTTTTCCCAGCGTTTACCATCAATAAGATAGCGGAACGCATAGGCTTTACCAGTGTCCAGAGTCAGGTCGGTGTAGAAAGATCCATCCTTTTTCTTCTTCATTGGATGCGCTGTTTCATCCCAATCGTTAAAATCCCCAACCAAATAGACCGTATCGGCATCAACAGATTTCGGTAGATAAAACCATACCCGGCAACGATTCCCGCCTTTGTAAAAATACTTTTTTAACATTTTGACCTCACTTAATTTAATGTGGACTTTTTCATCATACCACTTTAAATCGAAATCCGGCTTCAGCTTTGTCCGTGACCATAGCTCAAGGCCACAGATTCAACAATCAGCCGGTGAAATAATTCAAAGTTTTTTATCGGTTCAGTTTTGTAATGTAATCATCCGGAAACAAGTCCGTAGAATAGCGGCAGCGGTTCAACTGTTTCTAAAGAAATTTCAACCGCATTTTGGAGGCTGCTTCTGGCTTCTTCCAGGTCCTCCTGTTTCCGGGCATGCACGACAAACAAGGGTTGTCCGTTTTCAACGTTATCACCGACTTTAACTTTAACCAGGATGCCCACAGCCGGGTCAACTGAGTCACCCTTTTTTGCCCGACCTGCACCCAGCAAGACCGCTGTTTCACCAATCGTACGAGCATGCACTTCTTTCACAAACCCGCTCTTCTGTGCTTCTATCACCCCTTTGACCGGTGCTTCGGGGAGTTTATCCGGATGATCAACAAAGCTGACATCACCATGCTGCGCTTCAACTAATTTCCGGAGAAATTCAAAACCCTGCCTCGAATCAATGGACTCCTCTGCCATCTCACGGCCTTCACGCTTTGACTCGGCGCGTTTTCCTAATACCAGCATCTGGCTGGCGATTTCCAGGCAATGTTCTGTAAAGTCCTCTGGGCCTTCTCCCAGTAATGTGGCAATGGCCTCCTTCATCTCCAGAGCATTGCCGACGGCTTCACCCAGGGGCTGGTTCATATCTGACAACATAGCCGCAACGTTTCTTCCGCTCAACTCTCCGATTGAGACCATGTGCATCGCTAATTGACGAGCTTCCTCAAGACTTTCCATAAAGGCCCCATTACCAACCTTGACATCCAGCAGGATGGCTTGTGCGCCGGCTGCAATTTTTTTGCTCATGATTGAGGAAGCGATCAGGGGTATGGAACCGACTGTTCCAGTCACATCCCGTAGGCCATATAATTTCCCATCTGCTGGAGCCAGATCTACACTTTGCCCCGATAAGACCATGCCGAGCGAGCCTAATTGGTTTAAGAATTCTTCTTTACTCAAATCTACACGAAAGCCCTTGATCGATTCGAGCTTATCGATTGTCCCTCCGCTGAAGCCCAATCCACGTCCGGACATTTTTCCCACCGGCAGGCCACAAGCGCGAACCATGGGCACCACCGCGATGGATGTCTTATCACCCACACCACCAGAGGAGTGTTTATCAACGGCGATATCAACGACACCACTGAGGTCAAGTTTTTCTCCGCTTTCAGCCATAGCCAGGGTGAGGAATGTTGTTTCTTCGGGCGTCATCCCCTGCAAATAAACAGCCATTGCCCAGGCAGATACCTGGTAATCCGTTATCTCCCCTTTAGTAAAACCCTGGATGAAAAAATCAATTTCTTCCTGGGTTAAGACCTGTCCATCTCGCTTTTTTTCGATGATATCGACTGCTCGCATATCTGCCTCCTGGTTAAAATTTTACCCTAATCCAAAAACCGTAAGGAAAAGCGATAAACTACCAGGCTTTAACCTTACGGTTCAAATTATCTGTAACTACTCAGCATGCATGGGAATATGCAGGTGTGGTTAATTTTGAGGCCGGACAACCACTTTCCGACGGGGATCTTCGCCAACACTTTCTGTTTCGACATGCGGGTTTTCTCGCAATTCAATATGCACAATCCTGCGCTCATTGGGCGGCATCGGCTCGAGGGCCTGTTGCCGTCCTGTGCCGGCCACCTGATCAGCAATCCGCCTGGCCAGTTTTCTCAACTCATCTTCACGGCGTTTTCGGTAGTTTTGAACATCAATCTGTAAGGGTATCCACCGTCCAAGCTCACGACCGACAATCAGGCTGGTGATATATTGCAATGCGTTGATTGTTTCAGCTTTCCGCCCGATCAGAAAACTCAGATCATTACCTTCGATATCAATTAGAACAGGTTGAACACGGTTGGATTCACTGTCGCCCAGCTTAACCGACACCTTTGCATCCACACGCATCTTTTCCAGGATGATGCTGATGGTTTCTTTGGCAATGCTGACCTCTTCTGGCTCTTCTTCGTCAGCCAATTCTTTGGTTTCCTGTGGTAAAACAGGGAGTTTTTCAGCTAATTCAGTTCCAGTTTCCCCGTCTCCACCATCAGCCGGCGATTTAATTTTAAGTGCCACCCTTGCCTGACGGGTTCCAAGACCCAGCAAACCCTTCTTACCTTCATCCAGCACTTCAATATCGACGTCGTCTTCTGTTAAGCCGAGTTCCTGCAAACCTTTCTCAATCGCCTCTTCTATTGAAGGGGCAATAACTTCCAATTTAGTTCTTTCTTCTGACATAATTCCCTCGCATCATAACGAATTTTTGGACCCGGTATAGAAATATTTATTTCTTCTTTTTCGAACGTTTCTTTTTTGGCATGGTCATGCGTTTATTGGAAGAAGGCTTTGTTTGACCCTTGGACTTTTCAGACACATCTTCTGATTCAACATCCACAACCGTTGGTTCCGGTGCTTTGGGTTTACCCGAATTTTTCGTTTCATCTTTTTTCAGGAAGGGTAAGATATTTGACCAGTCCGCCCGACCCATGGCGGCGAATTGAACAATACCAAATAAGTTGCTGACAAAGAAATAAAGCGCCAGACCTGAGGCCAGTGAATACGCCATAAAACCCATTAACAAGGGCATATAAATGCTCATCGATTTGCTGATCATCGCGCCCTGATCATTACCGCTTGATGCTGGTTGAATGAGCTTGGACTGTAGATAAGTCGTTCCTACGACCAGAATCGCCAGAAAAGGGATCGCAACCCCAAAAATCATGATCCGTTCAGGCTGGCCAAGGTCCATCCACAAAAATCGATTCTGCAAAGGAAGTACCTCTGCGGGGCGAATAAAACCCGGATAGATACTTTGCTGCAACCTGAACAACTCAAAGGGGGATGCCGCCATGGCCCTGACGACACTCTGGTAAAGCCCCAGGATAATGGGGAACTGGATCAGGGTGGGTAGACAGGAACCCATTGGGTTGATTCCAAGTTCTTTATAAAGCTTCATCTGCTCTTGAGCCAGGCGATCACGGTCGTTTTTATACTTTTCCTGGATCTTTTTATACCTGGGATCTTCATTCAGTTTCTGCATTCCCTGGCTGGCTTTGAATTGCTGCACGGTCAGGGGATGGGTCACTAACCGGATCAAGATCGTTAACAGAATGATCGAGACTCCAAAATTATTGACCAGTGAATTGATCAGTAATAAAACATTGACAAAAGGTTGAATAACTATCGTATCCCACATGGATATATCCTCTTAATTCTCAGGGGTTGTTGACCACAACTGAACGCCGGTCAGGTCGTATGCATAAACCAGGTTGTCACCTTCAATGGTGCCGATAACCAGCCATTGATCCATGACAGCTGGGGATTGGTAAATTTCACCAGAAATTGATGATTCCCATTTCGGACTGCCGTCAAAATTAAAGGCTTTGACCACACCATTTGATGTACCAAGGGCAAAACCATCGTCAATTTCAACAAGGCCACCCACAACGGCCCCGGCAAGGTTGATCTGCCATAACTGAGACCCATTAGCAGGATCAAGTGCATAGAGTGTGCCAACCGAATCAGCAAAATAAACGGTATTATCGGCTAAAATCGGTCTTCCCCAAACACTATCTCTCGCTGTAAAATTCCACAAAATTGAGCCGTCTGTTGTATTTATTGCCACCATTTCCTGACCGATCGAGCCAACATACAAGGTCTGCCCATCATCACTCAAAGCGGGCGTGCCAACAATCGCCCCATTTAGTTCGGTAGCCCAAATCTCCTCACCTTCCTGAGAGACGGCGTAAACAAAATGGTCCATTGATCCAATAATAACCATATCTCGTATGATCTGTGGTTGGGCCCAGACATAATGTCCAGTTTCAAATTCCCACAATAATGCGCCTTCCGCATTTAGTGCATAAACACGGCCATCATTAGAGGGGGCATAGACGACTCCATCTCTTTCAACGGGTTGACCGAGGAAATAACCCCGAGCATCAGAATATGTCCAAACCACTCGCCCGGTTTCACGATCAAGTTTATAAAAATTATTGTCCAGGTCACCAACATAGACATAGCTGTCTGTCACGTAAGGCCTGGCATAAAAAGCAATCTGATTGTCTCTTTCATCAGGGAAATGCCACGAAACTGCACCTGAGTCAACATCCAGCCCATACACAAAATTGCCATAAGCGACAAAGACCATATCATCAAGAAGTGAAATCCCCGGGGTCCCGACGACTCTGGGGCCAGGCACACATGCACTCAGGAGAAGTGCCAATCCAATAATTGTAATAAATAATACATAAGGTTTCTTCATTCGTTTTCTTTTCTATAATCAGGGCACCGGATCGATACCACCCGGGTTAAATGGATTGCAACGCAGCAACCTCCGAAATGCCATCCAGCCGCCTTTTAGAGCCCCATAACGATAGATTGCCTGGTACCCATAGTGGGAACAGGTCGGGTAAAACCGGCAGGTATCAGGGGGTAGCGTACGTGCAAAGATCAATTGGTAGAGTCGAATCAGGGCAAGTAAAATCCAACGAGGTAGCGTATCCAATCGAAAAGGCAGTTCTCTTAACTGCGGTTCTGATTGCGTTAGTTGTTGCTTTTCGATATTCTCTGTCAATTTTGATTTACTTTCATCAATTCTGCCTGTGAAAGAAGTTTCCGAAGTGCAGTCAGTAATTCGGCATAATCTGTATCTAAAAGCAGCTTTCTTGCAATAATTACGATATCGTAACCCAGCTTTAGGTCAACAAATAGACTTTGAATGGCTGACCTTATCCGCCTTTTTGCCAGATTTCGCTGGACGGCCCCACCCAGAGACCGTCCGGCAATTACAGCAATTCGATTTTTCCCTAATTGATTCGGTTTGACGCCAACAACAACCACTTTGTGTACAAAGGTCTTCCCTTTTTGCCGTACACGATTGATGTCTTCACTGCGGGTTAATCGATAAAGTCGTTTCAACCAACTTCCTGTTCAAAAGGTAATACCGGAATTCGCGAAATGTTACACGCCCGGGTCAATTTACCAACGTACCCTTTTCACATGGTTATTGGCTTTTTTCGCCAGTTCATGCCGGCCTTTAGCCCGGCGTCGTTTTAATACTTTTCGCCCACCCTTGCTCTTCATCCGAGCTCGAAAACCATGCACTCGGACGCGGCGGCGACGTTTTGGTTGGTAGGTTCGCTTTGGCATTCTTAATAAGTCCTTTCTTACTTAATTTATTTCATTGCCGTACTTCAATGGTCGCGCAGACACAGCCACCAATTATACCGTATGCCCAATTAGCGGTCAAACAGTCGCAGGTGGCTTTTCATTCTGATTCTATCTGAATAAATAAAAAAAGGCGAATGATTTAATGAGTAAATTTTACACTTATTTTATCGAATCGACTATCCGCCCTATCAGTGCACCTTCGCTTTTATGATGACTCTCCAGTAAAACGGGTGTGATCTTGTTGCTAAAATCATGGCTTGCTTTAGTTTTTACACGAATATAATTATCCGTCAATCCAGATAATTGCCATTGAAGATCTTCAAGTTGCTCTGAAGATTCCCATAAGACATTCATTTTTTGAGAGATAAATTGATTGCGGTATTGATAACCCAACACCTCAAACACATCACGTAACCTGGCATTGCGAGATTTAGCATCCTGAACCGGCACCTGATCAACCATTTGAAAGGCAGGTGTACCAGGTCTGGGTGAGTAAGTAAAGACATGCCCCGCTGCGAATCCAATTTGCTGGCAGATCTTGATGGTTTCTTCAAATTGATCTCCCGACTCTCCAGGAAAGCCGGTGATCACATCTGTTGTGATGGCGATTTCAGGGACTTTCTGACGGATGACTTCAACCAGGTCAAGATATTGCGTGATTCTGATCGGTCGACCCATTCGTTTCAGGATAGCATCGCTTCCTGATTGCAGAGGGATGTGCAAATGGCGGCATAA
>SKPR01000254.1 GCA_007119455.1 Candidatus Brevefilum sp.
TAAGCGTGTTCGGTTCGCACAACCTGGGCACCAGTCGGCGGTTCATATTCAAAAACCACATTACCCAAATTGTCAACAATCTTCGATATGGCAACTGTTGGAACACGGCGTCCTTCATTGGCAAAAGTCCCAAAAGCTGCTGATAATTCCATCAGGCTTACTTCACCACCACCCAGGGTCAATGATAGGCCATAATCTTCTCTTGTCAGACTGGTGATTCCCAGACGGCGGGCAAAATTGATCAGACCATCCTCAAAGGGCGTATTGGGATCATCATAAATACCCACAAACTCGAGGGCTTTAACTGCGGGGACATTGTACGAGTTCGCCAGCGCCGTGCGCACTGTAACCGGTCCTCGGAACCGGCGATCGTAATTAACCGGCTCATAGGGCGGATTGGTGTCGAAGGGATCGGTTGATGGGGGAAATTCGGTCGGAACATCCCAAATTAAGGTTGAAGGCGTCCACCCTTTTTCAAATGCAGCCACATACGTCAGGGGTTTGATGGCAGAACCAGGTTGACGGGTTTGGGTTGTTGCCATATTTACCTGACCGTCAATGGCTTCGTTGCTGAAATCTGCAGAACCGACCATTGCCAGAATTTCACCTGTATGGGGATCAATAGCCACCATAGCCCCATTATTTGCGTTATTATCGGCCAGTAATGCGACCTGGTTGGCTACAATCCGTTGGGCTTCATTTTGCAGTTTCGGATCAATTGTTGTATGAACAGTGAATCCGCTTCGATAGATGGTCTGGGGATCAAACTGTTCTTCTAACAGGGAGCGAACATAAACAACCCAATGGGGAAATCGCATATTGAAAACGAGTTCAGGAAAATCATACTCTGCCAGATCAATGCCTGCCTGTGTAGCCTCATCATAAGCTACACACACCGGCGGCCTTCCTGAACCAATATCGATACAATTTCTTTCCTGGCTTAATTCGTACATCAGCACAAGAACGGAGCGTTGCCGGAATAACGTTGCATCACGGTTGTTATAAATATCATAGATCGATGGCGCTTGCGGTAAACCGGCCAGGAAGGAGCCCTGCCACAAATTTAAGGAACCGGCTGAATCGTTGAAATATGTCTCAGAAGCAGCCTGAACGCCATAAGCCAGATTTCCGTAGTAGTTCTCATTTAAGTACAGCTCGAGAATCTCTTCTTTGGTGTACTGACGGGTAATTTCATAGGCTAAAACGATTTCACGGGCTTTTCGCTCGTAGGATTGATCGTATCGTTCGGAAGGATCCAATAATAGTGCTCGGGCCAGCTGCTGGGTGATGGTGGAAGCACCGGAACGGATTTCACCAGCCGTGTAATTTTGCCAGAGAGCCCTGGTCATCGCCAGCATATCAAAGCCCGGATGGGTGAAGAAATCCTTGTCTTCTGTAGCGATTGTGGCAGCAATCAGGTAAGGTGAGATTTCCTCAAGTGGGACATAAGTCCGTCTACCTGCACTCGGGTCAAGAATCTCATAAAGGACATTGCCATCACGATCCAGGATTCGGGTGGTTTCAAATTGCGCCGCACGTTGGCGAAGTTCACTCACATCTGGTAAAGCCGAAGAAATTCGGAAATACTGATATATCCCAATCGACCCAATCACAAGTAGAGCAATTATGATTATAAAGATGAAAATCAGGAAAATGCGTAATAAACGGGCTGGCCAGGATCTCTTAGCTTTCGGTTTTTTAGGCCTGGACGTTTCCGTAGGGCGACGACCTGCCTGAGTACTTGGTCGTCCGCCAGCCCTGGCTGCAGCCGTCTCTTCAGATTTGATGCGCTGAGAGCCCCGGTAAGCCGCAGGCGTCACCCGCGTGGCTTGCTGATCAGCTTCACTGACATGTCGTGGAAGATTGGCCTTGGAAGAAGACCAGGCTGGATTGGTATTTGGAGGGGGTATTGTTGGAATGTCATCCGAGGTAATGTTTGGTGAGCCATCAACCGGTGTTAATCTGGTTTCTGCGTCTGGCTCGACTTCTGCATTCGCCGGTATGGCCCTGGTCTCTGCGTCATTGGCCTGATTATTGACCGGTGTCAACCGGGTCTGAGCGTTTTGATCGCTTTCCTGCTCTTTGGATGATGATTCATTGTCTTTTTTTGATCCAATGATTAAAGGTTGTGTATCTTCTTCTGCAACTGATTCGATGGGTGTGAACGGCCCACCACCCCACCACCCACCGGTAAATTCAGGGTCACCTGTTGGATGCCGTTCAGGAACAAGATTATCTTTTGTACTTTCACTCAAAATATTATCTTCATCATTTTCTGGTGTAAGGTCTTCTGACTCGTTAAACCAGCCAGGGGCATAACGCGCGTGTGAAGACTCAGCATCCGTTCTTTTTGCACGCTGCCCATAATCTCCGGATTCTTCGCCGGATTCTATTTTAATTTCCTGGGTATCCTCATCATCAACCGGACCTGAGGTTTTTTCTTCAGGAATTTGAGATTGCATCTCTTCCGGGTCTTCTGAGCCACCCACAGGTTTGTTTTCTTCTGTCATGGCATTATTCTAGCACAATTCCTTTATGGTAAATAGACGGTCGATCGATTAATTTTGTTCCAATTATTTGATTATTCGCCAGATGACCAATAAAATTAGTAATAAATCAGCATGAAAGGGAATATGGGCCCCTCAGCCTTCAGCAGCAGACCTGCCTGAGCAGTTACTAAAATTATATAAAAAGGAGTTTTTTGCAATGAAATTTAAGTTTTTAGGAAAAACCGGGTTGAAAGTCAGTGAACTTTGTCTGGGGTGTATGACCTTTGGCCGCGAATCATCAAAAGAGCTTTCATTTCAGATGATGGATTTCTTCAGGGAACAGGGCGGTAATTTCTTTGACACCGCCGATGTATATGGTCGCGGTGAATCCGAAACAATTTTAGGTGAATGGCTCAAAGACAAACCCCGAGAAGACATGATCATTGCTACAAAAGTGCGCGGAGCAATGGGCAGTGATCCAAATAATGTGGGGTTGAGCCGAAAGCACATCCTGCACGCAGTCGATGCCAGCCTCAGGCGTTTGGGGTTGGATTACATTGATCTTTACCAGGTGCATATGTGGGATAGCGCTACGCCCCTTGAAGAAACCCTCAGTACACTGAACAATTTAGTCCGATCGGGAAAGGTTCGTTATATCGGCGCCAGTAATTTTTCTGGATGGCAACTCCAAAAAGCGATTGATGTCAGCCGATCGCATGGCTGGGAAGCCTTCATCAGCCTGCAACCCCTTTATAACCTCCTCGACCGGGAACTGGAATGGGAACTGCTACCGCTTTGCAGGGCAGAAGGTTTAGGAACGCTCATCTGGAGTCCACTCCGTGGCGGCTGGCTAACAGGCAGGTATCATCGCGAGATGGAAGCCCCTCCGGAAGATACACGCGTTGAAAAGGCGACCAAAGAGGGCTGGTCTGAGTCCTGGGACCAATATGCCAATGAACGCACCTGGCAAATTGTGGATGTCCTGAAACAGATTGCCGATGGCCTGGACCGCAGCCCAGCTCAGGTGGCCCTGCGCTGGGTGATGCAAAAACCAGGCGTTACTGTTCCTATCATTGGTGCCAGCAAGCTCCACCACCTAAAAAATAATCTGGGCACTGCTGATTTCACCCTCAGCGAAACTCAGATGGCACAATTGGATGAAGTCAGCAAGATGGCTTTACCCTACCCGTATGGATTTATTCAAGACAGAACCTGATCCTGCTGAATATCATTAAATATGAACGCCCTCGCTTGAGGGCGTTTCGTTCTCATCAATCAACAAAGAAACGCCTTTGAGACCATCGTTTCACATAAACATCGGACTTTTTAATGTCATCCATCATTAAATTGGTAAAATGGTGGTATGGACTCGATTGCTTTCGACCAGAATGGGCCAAAATCTTTCATCCTCGCAGCGGATGGCCTTAGCTGTCATGATCTTCAAAAAAATGACCAGATATGGGATTTGGATTTATCCCGTTCAGCTGCCCATCCTTTTTGTTTGTATACAACGTATAATCTGCGCGCCAGATCAATGCGTTTATATGCGAATATCATCCATAAGCAGCGTCGTTTGAATGACGAGGAAGATTTCTTACAACCGCCGACTGTGACTAAGTATACAGGACAGGCTCTGGAAATTTTCATTCATTATTCTGTTGGCCTGGAAGTATTGTTTGAGTGCCTGGTAAAAGAACAGGATGTTCTGGTTGGCGGAATCAAAATCACAAACATAACAGACCAACCCATATCCATCATGGCTGAACTGGCTGCGATCCTGATACCCATGGATTCTGGCACCCGCACCCATCCACAAAAGGAAGGTGTCAACCAGGTTATCTGCGGCCAGACGAACAATCTCTGGCCCGTACTTCTTATGTCCGATGGCCCCCATGCTTTGAGCAACCCCGCTCCTGCCCTCACAATTGACCTTGATTTTTCTCCCAAACAAACCCGA
>SKPR01000228.1 GCA_007119455.1 Candidatus Brevefilum sp.
ATACAGGCAAGTTGCTCATCCGCTCTGAAAATGGGGATCAATTTTATTTCGATCTAGAGAATCTGGCCGTCTTGGATGTCCTCCCTTAAACAAAAAAAACCGCTGATATGACTCTCGTGCGGTTGTTCGGATCACACAATTTCTACATGGGTGAGGGGAACTTCGCAATTCAGGAAGGCCTCCAGCAAGGCATCTTTCTGACCTTCGTCAAGATCCTCGATGACCCAACGCAGGGTGAATGACCCATCAGAGAAGGTATTATTGACCGTTCTGATGATATTTCCGCCAAACCGTGATACCAATCCCGCCAGATAAGCCAACACACCAGGTTTGTTGGTATGGCTGGGACCAAAAATGTTAATCGTGGTCCATCCCAGGACTTCGCGGGAAATACCGGCATCGTCCAGCGCATCTGCGACATCTGCCAGGCGAATGGCTCCACCACCCAATGCTGAATAAAGATCATCCAGACTGTATGCAGCCAGGGAACTCAAGAAGTTTTCAAACTTCACCCGCTCCTGAATTTGAACATCCTCCAAATCCACAATACCGCGTCTGGCCAATAGGGGTTTCAGCCATTTACGCCCTTCTACCGCGGTTTGTTTTAACGAAACAGTTGCCAAAACGGGTCTTAATAATCGAGCTGTGGTCAGATTACAGAAATTCAACCACGTATCAGTTGGAATCATCCGTTTGCCCTGAGTGACCACTTCAACCACATCCCCGGGATTGACCAATTCTTTTAATGCTCGCGCTTCACCATTGACTTCTACATGGTTGATTTTATCGAGTAAAAAATCCTGGATGGAAGCCACAGCATCCAAAACGGTAGATCCATCTGGAAGAAACCGGGTTCCCCCTGTCGGTGTGAAGATCTGAACCGGCTTATATTGGGTGATCACTTTGCCATGCTGAAGGGCATAGACCACACCCCATAAATTCTCCCCTTCCATTTCTTCGGTCGCAATGGCGACTTCCACTGCTCCCATATCGGGCAGCCAGGCTGTCACCTGTAATGCCCGATAGCCGTGTTGGGGGCTGGCAATATAATCATCAAACCGTCCATGTTCGAGTTTTCGGTTGAACAAACGATTGACACGGGATAACAACCTGTAACAAGCCGTCACATCCGGTTCGGCCACCAGCATCCGAAAACTCACAATATCGTTGACTGCAGAGAAATCATCCAAAGAGGTACGCCGATCTTTTGCCATACGACGTAATTTTTCCCAGGCCTGCCAGTAACCATTCACAACGAGCCGTACATTACCTGAGACTCCCTCATCTTCCATCAAGCCGCTTAATTGAACGAGCATGTCATTGATGAAAGCCAAATCCAGCCGGGGATCACTGTCTATCGTATTTTTTACAAATTCGTAAAGCTCAGGATCCGCATAAGGAAAAGCCATATCTTCCAACCAGCGACGCCAACGGTAACAATTCAAGATTCCGGCCAGACGGCCATAGGCACGAATTGCTTCTGTCGCTTTCTGATATTGCTTCTGGGGCGACATATATTTCAATGTCATAATGTTGTGACTCTTATCCGCCAACTTTATAAGAAAAACCCCCGGATCGCGAAACCTTGCGATCTTCCGGAGGGTTTCAAGTTCACGAGAACGGCCACCTCGCGGGTTACTCATCTTAGTGACCCCATCGACCAGGTAGGCGATATGCTTACCCAATAAACCGGGAAAACTATCCTTAAGCTCATCCAGGCTTTCATCCTGGTCCTCCACAGCATCATGCAAAAGCGCAGCAATCGTCCATGCCTCATTCTCCACCAAACGATCAATAAATTGGGCGATCCACACACAATGCGTATCGAAATAGGGTTCACCACTCAGTCGCAATTGGCCCTTATGGAGTTTTTTACCTAGTTCATAAGCACGTGCAATTGCCGGGGTACGCGGCTCAAATTCCTCCCTGAAACTGAACTCATCTGCAATTTTCGGGCGAATCTCGTGAACGTGCTCCACTTTAACCATAAAAACAGGCCTTTTAAATTAAGACTGGGATTAGAGTTTTCATTCTAGCTGTTTTCTAATTTGATTCTAACCAGATTCACGGTTCATGGCTGATTTTCGGCGTTTTTTTATACTTTTTTGCAGTACTAATCTCAGTAAGATAAAGCCACGTATAACGTCAGATTATATCCGTATTTTATCGTTTAAGGCAAATTGTATATGGATAATGGTAAATTATTAAAAATTCCCGTCGTTCTGATCCTGCTTTTAACCCTGATCGTACCAGGAAGCATTAATACAGCCGAGTCATTTTCAGCAACGGCAAATCCAAACCATGACATTCAGGTTAATGTCTTAAAATCCACCCCGGATTATTTGGATATCCAGGTACGGTTCCCGGCCAATCCTTTAAGGACAGGCAATGGCGATGTTGTATTTGATGAAACGCTTTATAGCCGCCCATCTACAGTCGGTGTCCCTGATTTGCCGGTCATACGTCGGGATTTCAAATTCCCCAATGGTGCGGATTATACATTGGATATTATTGAAACCCAGCACTACCTGGGGGTTCTGGGAGAAGAAGGATTACCATCGGTGATCCCCAACCGTCCTGAGGAGGTTGCAAAGTGTGAATCCGATGACATATGTTCTTCAGACGAAGAGAACAATATTGGAGAACATATCACCCAGGACTGTGATCAGGTGGACGATTGCCAGATATTGCAGGATGAATTCTCCGAAGGTGAAGATGATCAAACCTGTGAACCCGAGGAGGACTGCCTGGTTATTGAGGATGATCCTCCGGCCAATAAAGATGATCAAAATTGCTTACCTGATGAAGACTGTAGTGAAGATCAGGAAGATCAAAATGTTGATGATGAAGAAGAGGGCTGTGAAATCGGGGAATTGTGTGACGAGATCGAAGTCGATGATCAGGAATGTGATGTCGACTGCCCAACCGATGAGGATGTCACCAGCAATGCCGACGAAGATCAAGACTGCGATTCAGAGGAAGCTTGCCTGTCTGATGATGATTCCGAAGACAGCATTACCGAAGAGGTTCAATGCGAAATCGAAGGCAATTGTGAGGAAGATCAGGGTGAGATTCAATTTAATAAAGACAGCGCTTTCCCTGAAAGTCCGGTTGATTTATTAGATACTTATATCATTCGTGGACACCATGTAGGTCAGCTGGCATTCTGGCCGGTTCAGTACGATGCGACCAACCAGACTGTATTAATTTACGAAGAAATTACCATTCGGATCAGTTTTACCCAAACCCTTTCGCCGGTATCGAGAGCAAACGCTGCTGCATACTCGTCTTATGCTTTTGATAAACTGCTGGCATCTCAGATCGTGAACTACAGCCAGGAAAAAGAAATCCAGACAACCCGTGACACATCAAATGAGGGCATCCTCATCATTGCGCCAAATGCATTTGTGTCCGCTTTATCACCATTGGTTAGCCTCAAAGAATCCCAGGGACATCCCGTACACCTGGCAAGTCTCTCAACTACAGGCAATACGCCCCAGGCAATCCGTGCCTACATCCATAATGCCTACCACAACTGGTCACTCCCACCAACATACGTGTTATTGGTAGGCGATGTCAACAACGGAGCCAACACCATGCCGGCTTTTATTGGCGAATCAACCGGAACCGTGACTGACCTGTATTACGGAACCGTGGACGGCTCGGATTGGATTCCGGATGTGTTCGTTGGCCGCCTGCCAGCGAGGGACACCAACCAGTTGAACATCATGATCAATAACCTGATTGCATATAACAACCTCACTGGCACAGAGAGCTGGGTAAAAAGAGCCGCCTTCCTGGCATCCAATGACTCCAATTTTTGGGATGTTGCAGAAGGAACCCAGAATTATGTGATTGACAACCACACAAAGCCAGCGGGTTATACCGGCACCTTCCCCTCTTCGAACCAGGCTGGCGGAGATAAACTATACGCCCACACATACAATGCAACCAATGCCAATGTAGTCAATGCCATCAACAACCGTCGCGCCTTGATCTCCTTCACCGGACATGGCTCACGTGTATCATGGGGTGCACCCGGATATTCCCAAAGCAATATCCGTAATATCAGCCACACCGGGACATACAGTGTTGTAACCAGTTTTGCCTGTATTACCGGTGACTTTGAAACCTCTGAATCCTTTGGTGAAACATGGTTGTTGCAACCCAACAAAGGCGCCGTCGCTTTCATTGGATCATCAGCAAACAGTTATTGGGGTCCTGACGACCAACTCGAACGGGCGATGATGGATGCGCTTTACAGCAGCTCAAATAATGCCAATATCGTGAGTTCATTTTTACATCAAGGTTTGATGGCTGTTGAACAATTTCGACCTGGCACGGGCACAGCCCAAAGCCGTTATTACTGGGAAACCTACAACCTGTTAGGCGATCC
>SKPR01000078.1 GCA_007119455.1 Candidatus Brevefilum sp.
CTTGTTCTGATCACCATTTTTATGCTATCGCCCAACCATTTTAGGATGCTGGCCATGGCCAGATCAAGGGTGAGGATCAGCCCTATTAAAGACCACGCGACCAATACGACGGCTGCACCGGGATTGCCCAGGGTTCTTACCAGCCCGTTTATGATGGCGGCTCCCAGAAAGCCACCGCCAAGGCCATTCCGGGCTTCAGGATAACCACCATTAATGAACAGATGGAGCCATGCAGTGATATTTAGGAAAATCAGGATGATGCCTGTCAGACGTTCAGCAGACAATTTTGGTGCACTGGGGTTATTCCGCAGCAGCAGCCATACACTGATCAAAATTAATAGGATGGGCAGCAGAAATACACCCCAACCAATGATGAAGCTCAGGCTGTTTACCCACCAGGCGGTGATGGAACCGGCAGTCTGGGTGAAAAGACTGATCAGAGTCAGGATGCCGATCAATAATAAAATGATCGCGAGAATATCCATTCGTCGTTGCGGCGAGATCGTCAGCGAGGTCTGGCTTTTCGAGGTCGTTTTGGACTTTGTTTTTTGACTTTGTTTCGGCCTGGTTTTTTTTGAGGTCCGGCGTGCCATCCTGAACTCCTGCATTAACGGGTCTTACTTATCAAATGGATTATAGCATAGCAATCTTAAAGCCATTCATTGAAATATGTGATAACGGCTCAATAAGATGATCGTATTGATTCATTTGAAGGGATCGATATATTGCAGGTATAAAATTCCTGTACGATAGGACTTGACCACTGGAAAAATTCAAGTATCATGAATAAGTAAAGTTTAATCAAAGATGCTCAGGTTTGGCTTGCTAGCAAATTTAAAGTCTGATATAATACCTGAGTTACCCAGAACTATTTTTTATAGCCGATTGATGAACAACTAAACTCGTCTCGGCCATTGCACGAGAGATTATTTCCCGGATGTCCTTAACAAAAGCCAGGCAAGACCTGTAATAATGAAAAAAGCGTACTGGGGCAGATCGCGGCATGACCTTTTATCAGATTGATTTATTTTATTTACCCTGAATAATCCTTATAACATGCCTTTAACTGGCTCTCAAGACTTCTGAGAGGGTGAACAACACACGTATTTTGATATTATCAATCACGAGCAATCATTTACCAAAGAAAAGTTGAACAATGGATATATTAGAACTAGAGAAGAAGACACTAATTGAATTGCGTTCGATGGCGCAAGATCTGAACATCCCCCGTCCACAACGGCATAAAAAAGAAAGTCTGATATTGCAAATTTCCCGGGCAATGGGCGAAGCAGAAGGGTTGGAAGTCCGTGGAGGTGTTTTAGAAATCATGAACGAGGGAATTGGTTTCTTAAGACACGATTATCGGATTGGTCCGGAGGATGTTTATGTCTCGCAGGCCCAGCTAAGACGTTATGAACTCCGTTCAGGGGACATGGTTATCGGTCATGTCAGACCCCCACGTGAATCGGAACGGCATTATGGTTTATTAAAAGTTGAATATGTTAATGGATTAACACCGGATGACGCTAAACGCCGTCCACGATTTGAGCAATTGACACCTATTTTCCCGGACAAACGGTTTAACCTTGAATTTGACCCCAAAGTCATGTCAACCCGGGTCATTAACCTGATTGCCCCGATCGGCCGTGGACAACGCGGAATGATTGTTTCCCCTCCCAAAGCCGGTAAAACAACCATCCTGAAAGAAATTGCCAACGCAATCTATTCCAATCACCCGGATGTTCGGCAGATCATGTCATTGATTGGTGAACGTCCGGAAGAAGTAACTGACATGGATCGCTCTGTTGAAGCGGAAGTTGTTGCCTCAACATTCGATGAACCCGTTACAGCTCATGTTCGCATGGCAGAAATTGCTTTGGAAAGGTCAAAAAGGCTGGTAGAATCCGGCCTTGATGTGGTCATTTTAATGGATTCTTTGACACGTCTGGCCCGGGCCTATAACCTGGTCGTGAATCCGTCCGGGCGGACACTTTCTGGCGGTTTGGATCCTTCTGCGTTATATCCGCCGAAACGATTCTTTGGGGCAGCCAGAAATCTCGAAGAAGGTGGTTCTCTATCCATCATTGCCACTGCACTGGTAGATACGGGTTCGAGGCTGGATGATGTGGTCTTTGAGGAGTTCAAAGGCACTGGAAATATGGAATTGCATCTTTCACGCAGGTTACAAGAACGACGCACATTTCCTGCCATCGATATTGAGCGTTCATCAACTCGCCGGGAAGATCTACTGCTTGGCCCGGATATCTTAAAACGGGTCTGGCTGATGCGGAGGATGTATCTTCAGATGATCAGTTCACCACCGCAAGGTGCAGGTATGGATACTGCGGTAGCTACCGAAGCCGTTATTCAGCAGATGTCTCGAGCCAAATCTAATTTAGATTTTCTTGAAACACTTGATGGTGAGTTGTAAAATAATTTAGAGGTGATTTCTTTGGCTGATCAACCAAAAAAAGGACAATCGGACGAACAAAAGAGAGTAAACTGGCAGGTCTGGGGTTCTTGGGTTCTTACTGCAGTTCTGGTGGCAGTGTTGGTCTCAGTTCTTTACTGGCAACCCATATTGGCCCAGGAGTTTGCTGAACGGCAGGGCTCCAGTGACCATGAATTTTTTGAACCAGATGATGACGCGATGGCCGATAACTTAGTGAATATGCCTTATTATGAGGTTGATCCCGCTGCGCCAGCGCTTGTTCGTGAACTTGAGACGCACACCATTGCGCCAACCAGGCCTCGCACTGAACCGGTTGAATACGAGGTCGTGGCGGGGGATGCAGTTTTCAGTATCGCCAAAAAGTACAACATCTCTCCAGAATCCGTTCTGTGGGCCAACTTTGATGTGCTTCGTGACGACCCGCACTCCTTGGATGTTGGGCAGGTTTTAAGAATCCCCCCGACCACCGGTATTCTTTATGAATGGAAGGAAGGGGATACGCTGGATGGGGTTGCCCGAGACTTCCGAGCCTCGGTTGATGATATCCTCAGCTGGTCTGGCAATCGGTTGGATTTTACAAATCCTGAGATTGACCCGGGAGAAATGGTGATGATTCCCGATGGCCGGCGGGAGTTCCAACAATGGGTTGTCCCAACCATTCCCGTGGGCAGGGCAGGCGTTTACGCCAATTTCCCGGGAGGTTGTGAAATTACTGGTGGTGGGTTCTTCGGAGGCGGTTGGTTCCAATGGCCAACGGATAACCGGTTTTTATCGGGTAATGACTATTGGTCGGGACACCTTGCCATTGATATTGCGGCAGCCACAGGTCATCCAATTTACGCAGCAGATGCCGGTGTGGTGGTTTTCTCCGGCTGGTTGGGTGGTTATGGCAATATGATCATGATTGATCATCGTAACGGTTATCATACCCTGTATGCGCACTTAAGCTCAATGAATGTTGCCTGTGGTGAAAGTGTGGGCCAGGGTAGAATCATTGGGCGTGCGGGTTCCACCGGGAACTCAACTGGGCCACATTTGCATTTTGAGGTCCGGTATATGGGCGGCTTCATTAACCCATGGACTGTCTTGCCCTGATTAATGCTATAATCATTTTCTGAATTTGCTCCAGTAGCTCAATTGGACAGAGCAAGGCACTCCTAACGCCTAGGTTGGGGGTTCGAGTCCCTCCTGGAGCATCATTTAAACAAAAAAGCGTCCGCTAGCGGGCGCTTTTTATGTCATTTCTTGATTAATTACCAGTCATAATCGGTATCATCAAAATCGAGGTCGAAATCAGTTTCTTCGTCTTCTTCCGGGTTTCTCCGAACCCACAAGATGAGTAAATCTCCAGAATCGGAGTCAATTGTTCTGGCAGCGACGATGGGGACCTCTTTCTTGAGGCCGATCGAATCGCGATACTCAAGGAACATGGTGGATTTTTTGGCCCAGGCTTTATGACAGCGTTCCATGAGAACGCCTCCATTAAAGGTGCGTAATGTCGTGCGAGCAGTGTCATACAGGTAGGGGCCTTCACTTAGACCAGCTGTCCATCCATTGATTCCCATGATGAAATCTGTTTCGACGGAGTCAAAATTTGGGGTCGGGCCTTCGATAATGGTGATCTTATTGTCCATAGGTTATTTCCTCGAAAGCATCATACCACAAAAATTTTTGTGTGAATAGCACTTCCCGCCAGTTATCTGGCGGGAAGCTTGCTTGATTTGGATTTTTTTATGATTATGTGCTAACCTCAATGGCACTACGGATAGGTGGTGTTATGGAACCAGTTGTAGGAGAAGAATCCGCCTACGGTGGAATCCAGCCGGATGGCGATTTGAGGCACGCTCTTGAGGGAGTCCGGGATCTCAAATGTTGCAGTGAATGAGCCGCCGTCACCGGAGTTGATGGTGGCGACTGA
>SKPR01000073.1 GCA_007119455.1 Candidatus Brevefilum sp.
AGGAAGGTATGATGCAGCATATCACCGTAATGGGGCATGGCTGGCAGATCTTCAGCTTCCTCAACCGAGAGGTGCCAGGTTTGCACGCAATTGGCAGGTACGATCACCCTGCGCTCCTTATAATGCGCGTTCGCTCGGAATTTTAGATAAGTTGCCAGGTGATAGACGCACAGGTCAGTCACATCACCCACCACAATAAACGTATCCAGGTGGTCCCGGGCATCGATCCAGTCATCAAAGTCATTATTTAATGCCGGGTGGATCGAGTCCTTATAGACCGTTTTCAGCTCATCATAGAACGGCAGGTCTTTGATCATATCAATCGCGTCTGCGGCCCAGGTTCCCTTGACAGCATGCTCGCCAAAAGCCTCAAATTCTTTAGATTCTTCCCGGTGGCCTTCCTGTACCAGTAAAATATCACGCACACCACGGTCCCAGACAGCCTGCATCAAGCGGGTGATGGGTTCATCAATCGTCGCCACACGCGGACTTGAAAGAGGCCCTTCATAAAGAAAGGCGTTAATCACATCAGCAGAAATAAGTGCTGATTTTTCAGGCTCAGGTGTTGCTTCATCAAGGGTCAACACTGGCCGGTCAGTCAGCCAATTTTCAAGATAATCAAGAAATGGTTTGGATTGTTCTGCTAAGGTCATATTTGCCTCCATTTATTAATTTTGATTTCACGTTAAGTTTAAGTCCTGATTCTCAGAAACTTGTTAACCACAATAAAAAGAGGTGACCTGGCTTCTCCAGGTCACCTCTGATACGGTTTGGAAATAAATTCTGGTCGGACGAGATATCGGTTAATACGCAATCGGGCTGAGAGCCGTTAAGGTGTCCAGGTGGTGATGGGCCGTAATCTCACGCACGGTAGCAGTCAGCCCACGGGCCACCAGGCTATGCGTGTGCACAAATCCGCCAGAATAACTGACACCATCCAGTAAAGGACCATCCGAAATCCCGGTGGCTACAAAAAAGGTATCTGTTGATGCGACCAAATCATCCAATTCAAGGATACGCTGAAGGTCATAACCCGCCTTTTCTCCTGCCGTTTTATCCTGCTGATCGCGGGGCCAGAGCTTGCCCTGAAAACCGCCCCGCATGGCTCGCAACCCACAGGCGGCTATAACCGCCTCCGGTGTCCCACCAATGCCCATCAACACATCAATACCTGTGCCTGGCCAGGCTGCCATCAGGGCACCGGCTACATCTCCGGCGGGTATCAAACGGATCCGGGCGCCACATGAGCGCACTTCTTGAATCAAATCGGCATGGCGCGGGCGATCCAGGATAACCACAGTTAGATCAGCCACATCCATGCCTTTTGCCCGGGCAATCTTAACGAGATTATCTTCAGTGGGGGCATTGATATCAATCACGTCCTTCGCCTCCGGCCCAACCGCTAATTTGGACATATAAAACATCGGTCCAGGGTCAAACATGCTGCCCTGAGGTGCAGCTGCCATCGTGGCGATCGCATTGGGCATCCCTTTGGCAACCAGATCGGTCCCTTCTACGGGGTCAACTGCGATATCAAGCGCAGGCAACTCACCCGTACCGACAGCTTCACCATTAAATAACATGGGCGCTTCATCTTTTTCGCCTTCACCAATCACGACCTTGCCACGCATGTCAATTTCATTCATCAGCAGGCGCATGGCATCCACAGCAGCCCCGTCAGCGCTGATTTTGTCACCCCGACCAAAATAACGCCCGGCAGCCATCGCTCCAGCTTCAGTGACCCGCACAAATTCCAGGGCCAGGTTACGGGTTGGTTTCTTTTTTTCCGAATTATCCATAATCGTCCTCTCGTCGTTGACTGTCATCCTTATGATAATCGAAGTTGTTCGTTTTAGCCGTAAAACACCCTTGATTACACACACCGGTCTGAAACAACCAGTATAATTTCACCATGGAAAACAAAAAGGGTAATGAATCCACGAACATTGAAATGATTGCCTTCGACGCAGACGACACACTCTGGTATGCCGAGAAATATTATATTCAGGCCCAGGAGCAACTTCATAAACTCTTAGACCAATATGCCGGTTATGAAACAATTGAAGCTTTGATGCTTGAAACAGAAGCCCGTAATGTGCCGGTATACGGTTATGGTATCAAGGGCTTTGTGATATCCATGATCGAAGTAGCCATCCATGTTTCTGACTCCAGTGTCAATGGAGAAACGATCAGAAAGATACTCGACATTGGTCGTAACATGCTGGCGGAAGAAGTGTCTCTTTTCGAGGGTGTACCTGAGACTTTGAACGCCATCTCGGACCAGTACCGGATGATGGTCATCACCAAAGGTGATTATCACGACCAGATGTCCAAGGTGGCCCGCTCCGGCCTGGCACACCTCTTTGAGATCATTGAGGTGGTCCATGAGAAAACGACGGCAACTTACGCCAGAATCCTGGAAAAATACAGGCTGGATCCCTCCAGGTTTATCATGGTTGGTAATTCCTTGCGATCGGACATCCTCCCTGTGCTTGAGCTGGGTGGAACAACCATTCACATCCCGGCCGAGACGACCTGGGCACTCGAAACGGTACCTGATTTTGATGACACATCCGCAGGATATTACCCCATTACTCGCTTCAGTCAATTACCAGGATTATTGTCAGATATCCATTGAACTTTCGTTTTATCTGTCGGTCAAAAAACCAATCAGCTTATGAATCCTCTCCAATTTCGCCAAAAGGAGGTTCCAGCCATGCTCTCAAAAACTGATTTTCTCCTCTATCTTGAAGCTCCCCTGCATCTGTGGGCTAAAGCCCACAATCAGCTGATTGATAAACCGCCCACTCCTTACGAACAACACCTTATGCAGCAGGGTCAGCAGGTTGAGGCATTGGCTAAAAAATATATTGACACAACATTAGTAAGGGGCGAAGATCATCTGACATTGCTCTGGCAAAAAACCTTCGATGACAGGCACTATCAAATACGAACCGATGCATTGATATATGATCAAAAGTCTGATAATTATGATCTCTATGAAATTAAATCATCCACCTCCATTAAGACAGATCATGAATATGACCTGGCATTCCAGGTTTTGCTGTTGGAATCTTTGCTCAAGCTTCGGCATGTCTACCTGATTCATATCAATAAAACTTATGAACTCGGTGAATCTCTCACACTTGACCAGTTTTTCACATTTGAGGAGGTCTCGGTACAGGTGGAAAAGCGTCGTGAGGCAGTGAGGGAAAACCGTCAGGCAGCTTATGCCGTATTGCAAATGCCCACACCCCCAACTGAATTGGCCTGCGCCAAACCTAAGTCCTGTCCATGCCCATCATTATGCCACCCGGACCTCCCTGAAAAATCGATTTACAATATCCCTCGCATCGGAAAAAAAGCCGTGCAACTACGTGAAATGGGGATCACGGCGATTCATGAAATCCCGGAGGATTTCAACCTCAATATCAAACAACGCAAACACCGCGATGCCGTCAAGAACAACCGTCCATTGATTGAGACGGCTGAAATACGCCATTCCCTGGCCAAGCTCCAATTCCCGTTATACTTCCTCGATTATGAGACATTCAATCCTGCCATACCACTTTTTGAAGGCTATCGGCCTTATGAACATATTGTCTTTCAATATTCGCTGTTCCGAATCAACACACCTGGCCAGCAACCCATTCACAACGAATACCTGATAACAGAAGAACAAGACCCGGCCCCGGACCTCGTACGAGAATTGTTCAAACATCTTGGCCCAGAGGGATCGGTTGTGGTATGGAACCAGAGTTTTGAATCGGGTTGCAACGCCAACCTGGCCAGGCACTGCCCGGCTTACGCAGACTGGCTTTTACAGATCAACGACCGGTTATATGACCTGATGCTCATTTTCAGAAATGGCCATTATGTTCACCCCGATTTTAATGGCAGCGCTTCTCTCAAAGCAGTCCTGCCGGTTCTCTGTCCTGATTTAAAATACGAAAACCTGTCCATTAGCAATGGGGAGGAAGCGATGCTGGCCTGGTACCGCCTTCAGAAACAGGAAATTGAACAAGAAGAACGTCAAAATATGGAAGAGGCGATGAGGGCTTATTGTAAAATGGATACATATGGTATGGTTGCCATCTGGGAACATTTACGCAAATTATAGTGAGGTCAAAATGGACATTCATCAAGCTTATGAACAGTTACGCTACCAGGGCCAGACGATCACAAGCCTGGTTGCAGGACTGACCGAAGAACAGGCCCGCTGGAAGCCTGAACCAGAGAGCTGGTCGGTGTTAGAGATTCTCAATCATCTGGTGGATGAAGAAATTCTCGATTTCAGAGCCCACCTGGGGCACATCCTGTTTTCAACGAATGAACCCTGGTCAGCGATTGACCCGGAA
>SKPR01000111.1 GCA_007119455.1 Candidatus Brevefilum sp.
CATATCACACCTGAATCGGCAATACAGGAATTTCCTCAAATCAAAGGCTTTCCCCTTATCCAGAGCGGCGATGTCCATTATCTTGATGATTTTCTAGGAGTCAATCAGTTTCTGATCGAATCTCCTACACTTTCCGAAATCATCATGGCCCTCAAGGGAGAAAATGGACGAAAATTTTCACTTAAAGACTAATTTGACGATTCTCTATCATAAATATGACATTTGTGTATTGACCAGTTATCAAAGCGGGATTAAACTGATTTGTGGTTAATTTCACAATCCAAACGATCGCGCTGGATAACCAAAAAGCAATTATTATCGGAGATGCGATATCGATGCTAAAAACTCTTGAAAAGATACCTGTAGATGATCCTATCAACGATCACGCCCAACGCGTAATCATTGACCGGATCATTGAAGAAAACAAAACCCTGCCGGGTGCCACCATGGTGGTTCTCAATCGATTACAGGAAGCTATCGGCTTCATCTCACCTGCCATGCAAGTGTATGTCGCCAAAGGATTGGGAGAGCCGGTCAGCCGCATTCATGGTGTGGTTTCTTTTTACTCGTTCTTTACCACAACACCTCGCGGTAAACACACCATCAAGTTCTGCGTTGGTACAGCCTGTTACGTTAGCGGGATCAACCAGATCGTTGAAAAAGCCAGGCAGATTCTCGGCATTGAACCAGGAGAAACAACCGAAGATGGACTGATCACCATTGAACTTTGCCGTTGTGTGGGTGCCTGCAGCCAGGCACCGGTCATTGTGGTCAATGAGGAATTCGTCGGACGTGTAAAACCCAACCGCTTCCCAAAGACGATTCAGGATTTGAAATCCAAGGAAGCATAAAATGCGTGAACTGGCCCTACACATCCTCGATATTGCTGAAAACAGCATATCAGCCGGTGCCACCCGGGTCAAAATCACCATCGAAGAAAACTTTAGTGATGACCTGCTCATCATCAAAATTGAGGATAATGGCAAAGGAATGGATGCAGAAACGGTAGCAAGAATAACTGATCCCTTCGTAACATCCCGCACGACACGGAAGGTCGGACTGGGTATTCCATTCTTTAAAGCGGCAGCGGAAGCCTGCCAGGGAACCTTTGCAATCCAATCCGAACCTGGTTTGGGTACGCGAGTTGAAGCGAGCTTTCAACACAGCCATATTGACCGCATGCCATTGGGTGACATTATCTCCACATTAATGACGTTGATCATCGGCACACCCGAAGTCCACTGGATTTTTGAATACCAAGTGGATGAAGAAGTTTTCATCTTTGATGATGAACCGATCAAACAAACCCTCGAGGGTGTCTCCCTTTCTGAACCCATAGTGATGAAATTCATCCGGGAGGCCCTGATAGAAGGCATTCAAAGTACTAGCCAGCCGTTGGAAGAAGTTAGCCAGAGAATATAATCTGACAGGAGTAAATTATGTCCACAATAAAATCATTAGACGATCTCAAAAAAATCCGAGAACAGGCACTGCAGAAACAGCAACTCAAAGAGACCTCCGGGAAAAAAGAGGTGATTGTCGGCATGGGCACCGTCGGTATCGCAGCCGGTGCTCGGGAGACCCTGAAAGCTATCCTTGACATGATCGAATCTGAAAATTTAGAGGATATCATTGTCCGGCAAACGGGCAACATTGGCCTCGATTCGTTCGAGCCCATCGTGCAGGTCGTTCTGCCAGGTGAAGAAAAAGTGACTTATGGGAAAGTCACACCTGAGATGGCCCGCCGTATTGTGCAAGAGCATGTTGTTGACGGCAAGGTTGTGACAGAATACCGAATTGAGAGTTAACACAGAAACTTATCACGTCTAAAAGGTAATCTATGGCTTATTTTCGTTCACACATCCTGGTTTCAGTAGATCCTATCTGCGTTGAAAAAGGCGCATATGACCTGATCGATGCATTCCAGGACGAATTGGTAAAACAGGGGTTGGTTGATGAAGTTCAGGTGCTCGAAACCTCACGAATCGGCGATCCTCATTCGGAAGGTCCTGATCTGATGGTCTATCCTGAAGCCGTCCATTATGCCAATCTTTCAGTAACAGACGTCCCCTTTTTGGTGGAAGAGCATTTCGTAAAAGGTCGTGTTGCTGAAAAATTTATGCGTGAGATCGAAGAGGTCGTTGACGAAGAACTCTCTGCTCCCCAGGCAAAAGAGGTGCGCATTGTTCTTAAAAACATTGGCGATATCGACCCACTCAATATCGAGGAATACATTGCCCGTGATGGTTATCTGGCCTTAGGTCAAGTTCTCCTCGAGATGTCACCTGAAGAAACGATCCAGGAAGTGATCGACTCGGGTCTGCGAGGGCGTGGTGGTGCTGGTTTCCCCACCGGTCTCAAATGGCGTTTCATCCGAGCTGCTGAGGGGGATCAAAAATTTATGATCTGCAACGCCGATGAAGGAGACCCGGGTGCCTTTGCAAACCGGCGTGTCCTTGAAGGTGATCCGCACTCGGTCATCGAGGGCATGATCATAGCTGCCTATGCAGCCGGCGCCAGCCAGGGTTATATTTATTGCCGGGCTGAATATCCGATTGCCGTTCAGACAATGAAAACTGCTATTGAGCAGGCCCGGAACTTTGGTCTGTTGGGTGAAAACATCCTGGGCAGTGAATTTTCCTTTGATTTAGAAGTCCGGATGGGCGCTGGCGCATTCGTTTGCGGTGAGGAAACAGCCCTGATGGCATCCATTGAGGGTAAGCGCGGCGAACCCCGCCCACGCCCACCATTCCCTGCACAAAAGGGTTTGTGGGATGAACCTTCCAATATCAACAATGTTGAAACCTTTTCAAACATTCCCCAAATCATTCTCAACGGTGCTGAATGGTTTGCCAGTCTGGGTTATGAGAAAAGCACCGGCACCAAGACATTCTCAATGGCTGGTGATGTCAAGAATACCGGTTTGATTGAGGTTCCTTTCGGTATTTCACTCCGCGAAATTATCTTTGATGTCGGCGGTGGAATCAAAGATGATAAAAAATTTAAAGCCATCCAAACTGGTGGCCCAATGGGAGGATGCCTGCCTGAATCATATCTCGATCTTCCCATGGATTACGAAGCGTTAGATAAAGCAGGCTCAATTCTCGGCTCAGGTGGTCTGGTTGCCATGGATGAGGGCACCTGCATGGTTGATATCGCTCGCTTCTTCATGGAGTTTACCCAGGAAGAAAGCTGTGGGAAATGTACCCCCTGTCGAATTGGTACCCGCCGAATTCTCGAACTCCTCACCCGGATTTGCGATGGCAAGGGTAAACCAGAGGATATTGGCACCTTGAGAATGCTTTGTGATCAAATCAACGAAAACAGTTTATGCGGATTGGGTAAAGGAGCCCCTAATCCGGTCAAAAGCACACTGGAACATTTTTTGGATGAATACGAAGCCCATATTTATGAAAAACGCTGCCCGGCTAAAGTCTGCAAGGCATTAATTCGTTTTGAAATTCTCGATGGCTTGTGCACCGGTTGTACCCTTTGTGCCCGTAACTGCCCGGTTGATGCAATTTCAGGCGAACGCCGCCAATTGCATGTCATTGATCCGGATATCTGCATCCAGTGTGGCATCTGTGAACAAATCTGCCCATATGATGCCATTGAAATAAAATAGGTCTGCATCACTAATGTTCAATACAGAGGAGGAAGGCTATGCCAGTTGAAGTCAAAGTTGACCAGGATGTTCGCAAAATTGTGCGAACGCTTGTTGAGGAGAAAGGGCCTGAGAAAGCAGAACTCATCCCCATCCTCCATGAGATTAATAGTGAGTTGGGCTATATTTCCGATGAAGCAATCAAAGAATTAAGCGAGCGAATGAATATCCCCAGCAGCCATATCTACTCTGTGGCAACCTTCTACCGGATGCTTTCCACTGAACCTCGCGGGAGGCACGTGATCCAGTTCTGTGAAAGTGCGCCCTGTCATGTGGCTGGCGGTCGTCTTGTCTGGGAGAAATTGCAGCGTGAATTGGGTTTGTCTAAGGGTGAAACCAGTGAAGATGAAAAATGGTCCCTGATTACCACCAGTTGCCTCGGCGTTTGTGGTGTGGGTCCGGTGCTGGTTGTTGACAATAATATTTATGGTAACGTGACACCTGAACAGGTGCCAGGAATCCTGAGCAATTATGAATAGGAGAGATCAGATGAAGGCAACGCGTTCAATGGTGCTGGTATCAAGCGACCCCGAAAGCATGGATCGCGGTGCGCTTGAGGTATTTAATCGGCTTCAAAAACAGATCCTCGCTTATGGTTTGCAAGAAGAAATCACACTTTCGATGATCAGTGATGTCAGCAAGAAATCTGCCAATCCCCTGGTTTTGGTCTACCCTGATGCTGTGATATATGGCTCAGTAACTGCAGACGACGTGCCCTTGATTGTTGAAGAACACCTTTACAAAGGGCGTGTGGTTGAACACAAACAGATTTCACCCTATGATCTCACAGGGAAGATCGCCTGGCTAACCGCACGGAAAGGCACCCTGCCGGCTGAATACCGGATTGTGCTGAAAAATGTCGGGTTAATTGATCCTGAAAATATTGATGAATATATCATCAATGAAGGCTATGAAGCCCTGGGAACCGTGCTTAAGGAAATGACCCCGGAAGAGGTTTATACAGAAATTAAAAATTCCGGTCTGAGGGGACGCGGCGGTGCTGGCTTTCCCACTGGTCTGAAATGGCAATTTGTGGCAGGCACAAAAAGCGAGAAAAAATATGTCATCTGCAATGCGGATGAAAGTGAACCTGGGACGTTTAAAGATCGGCTCGTCCTGGAAGGCGACCCCCACGCTATCATTGAAGCCATGTCGATTGCTGCATATGCCGTAGGTGCAGATGAAGGTTTTGTCTATATTCGTGGTGAATACGGACTGGCCATAACCCGGATGGCAAAAGCCATCGAACAGGCCCGTGAATATGGGCTACTGGGAGAGGATATTTTCGGCACCGGTTTCTCCTTTGATCTGCACATTCATGCCGGTGCAGGCGCGTATATCTGTGGTGAAGAAACTGCACTGATCGAATCCATCGAAGGCAACCGTGGTGAACCCCGAGCCCGCCCACCCTATCCCACCACAGCTGGACTCTGGCAAAAACCAACGGTCGTGAACAATGTGGAAACACTGGCCAACATTCCCGCAATCATCCGTAACGGTGCTGAATGGTACAAAGCCATTGGAACACCATCCAGTCCTGGCACCAAGGTTTATACAATCCTTGGCAATGTGAATGTGACCGGCCTGATCGAGGTTCCCATGGGAATTACCCTTCGAGAGGTCATATCAATCTACGCTCGCGGGATGAAGAACGGCGCCCGTTTAAAAATTGCCCAAACAGGTGGCTCAAGTGGCTCAATCATTCCAGCAAGCCTTCAGGACACCCCCATGGATTTTGACTCGTACAGTAAGGCAGGTGTGTCGCTGGGTTCTGGTGCTTTATTGATTGGTGACGAAAATGTTTGTGCTGTGGATCTGGCCAAGGTTTTATTGAATTTCTTCCGGTTTGAGAGTTGCGGGAAATGTAACCCGTGCCGGATTGGGAATAAACGAGCGTACCAAATCCTCTGGAATATTTCAGAAGGCGTCGGTACGATGCAGGACCTCACGGATCTGAGCCAGCTCAGTGACCAGCTCTATGAACTCTCGAATTGTGGGCTGGGGCAGACCGCCGGATCACCACTGCATGATATTTTGGCACATTTCCGGGCTGAGGTGGAAGCCCATGTAAAATTAAAAGTTTGTCCGACAGGTGTCTGCCAAATGAGCGGACGCCGGGCATATCAGATTGACTGAGAATAGAATTAATGGAGTGTCACTAAGATGATAAAACTCACAATTGACGGAAAAACCATTGAGGTACAGGAAGGGAAAACTGTCCTGGAAGCTGCAGAAGCAGCCGGATTATATGTCCCCACACTGTGCCACCATCCCAAACTGACGCCTTATGGTGGTTGTCGTCTGTGCATGGTCGATGTGGAAGGCGCTCGAACTTTGCAGCCATCCTGCACCCTCCCTGCAACAGACGGTATGGTGGTCAACACCCATTCTGAAAAGGTGTTAAATGCCCGGAAGTTCGTTCTCACCCTGATTTTCAGTGAACGAAACCACTTCTGCATGTACTGCCAGGTCAGTGATGGGGATTGCGAATTACAGAACCGGGCCTATGATGAGGGCATGACGCACTGGGAACTACAACCGAACTGGCAACCTTTTGAAGTGGATGCCTCTCATGATTTCATCGTACTTGATAACAACCGCTGTATTCTCTGCAGACGATGCACCCGGGCTTGCGGTGAGTTGGTCGGCAATTACACCCTCGGTTTTGAAGAACGCGGTGCTGACAGCCTCCTTGTCGCGGATTATAATGTTCCCCTTGGTGAAAGCACCTGTATCTCCTGTGGTACCTGCGTCCAGATTTGCCCAACAGGTGCACTGATTGATCGGCAGAGTGCCTATCAGGGCAAAGAAACGGATGTCGAACACAACATCGGTGTCTGTGTTGAGTGCTCGGTTGGCTGCCAGCGAGACGTTCTCACCCGTGATAATCGTCTGGTCAGGATCGAAGGCAAATGGGATGCCCCACTGAATAACGGCCTGCTCTGCGATAAAGGCCGCTTCTTCCCTCTGGAAGATGATCGTCCACGCCTGCTGACCCCCCTGGTCCGCAAAGATGGCAATCTCAAAGCAGCCACCTGGGAGGAAGCCCTGAATACGATTGCGAAAGGATTGGGTCAGGACAATGATCTGGCAGCCTTAGCTTCCACCCGACTCCCATCCGAAGACCTCGCTCTATTCAAATCCATCTTTGCTGATCATCTCAATGCGAAAATGGTAACCAGCCTGGATGATGCGACCCCAGACCTTGCTGCCTATGCTGAAAAATTGGGCAAACCCTTTGAATCCAGTCTGGAAGCGCTCAAGGATACAGATTTAGTATTCTCTCTGGAACTGGATCTGGTTGATGAACACCAGGTGGCTGGTTTCTTTGTAAAGCGGCAGCTCATGGAAAGCACAAAGCTGATTGTTGCCGATAGTAAAGAGAACAGGTTAGCCGACCATGCAAACCTGGTCATGCAACTTGAAGCTGGAAATGAAGCTGACTTCCTGGCCAGTTTATCCACAGCAGTCGTTAATGGCTCAGCTGACGAAGATTTTGCTCAGGCAGCATCGTTATTAAAATCAGCTCAAAAACCATGCATCGTTCTTGGCAAGACCTTTGCCAGAAATGCAAATGAACAAGCCATGGACACGCTTCTGGCTTTAGCAGAAACATTGAACGCAGCCTTGATTATCGTTAAAGGCAACGCCAACAGCATGGCTGCCTCACAACTCGGCCTGGATAAACCCTTTAAGAAAAACGGATACCAGTCAGCCTTTATCATGCTGGGAGATGAAGATCCCTCTCAGAAATTGGTTAAAGCCCTTGAAGAGGTACCTTTTGTAGTTGCCCAGGCTGCCTACAGCTCTCAACTGACCGGCAACGCCGATGTTGTGCTGCCAGTTACAATGTGGGCAGAACAATCCGGGACCTATCTCAGTATGGATGGCCGTTTGCAAACCATTGGTGCTGCCTTAGAGGCACCGGAGGATGTATTGACCTCACACGAGGCACTCTTAAAAATTGCTGAAATGCTATCCATTGAAATTGATCAGGATTGGAAATCCAGGTTGATGGAACGGGTTCCAACCGTTGCCATTAAAGAAAACTGATCCCGGTTTTTATTTGATCGGTAGTCGTATTGAAAGGACGATTAATTATGACAAAACCTAAAGTTGCAACAGATTGGATGTGTGGCTGCGCTGGCTGCCATATGTCAATTCTGGATATTGATGAACGGATATTAAAGGTAGTTGAACTGGTTGACCTGCGTTCGTCGCCCATCACCGACCTCAAAGAACCGGATAAAGATGGCGTAACTGTTGGCATCCTTGAAGGCGGTATCAACAATACCCACAATGAACATGTTGCTAAACGGATGCGTGAACGCTGCAAAATCCTCATCGCCCTTGGTGACTGTGCGGTCTTTGGCGGTGTTCCAGCTATGCGGAACTTCTGTGGCGTCGATGCTGCCCTGAAACGTGCCTACATTGAAGCAGAAAGCAACGACGAAGACGGGAAGATTCCCTCAAACCCCGAACTGGCAGAAATGACCCGAGTCCGGGCTGTTCACGAGGTCGTCCCGGTTGATCTGCATATCCCTGGCTGTCCCCCGGATGCTGATGTGATCTTTTATGCACTGGTAGAACTTGCAGAAGGACGCATTCCGGAAATTAAAGATGATAAGTTGCACTGGCATTAGGAGGTAAAAATGGCAGCAGAAAAAATTACAATTGATCCAGTAACCAGGATTGAAGGTCACGCCAAAGTGACCATCCACATGAACGATAATGGCAATGTTGATCATGCCTATTTTCATGTGAACGAGTTCCGGGGTTTTGAAAAGTTTTGTGAGGGCCGGATGGTCTTCGAAATGCCTCAGATCACCCCCCGCATCTGTGGTATTTGCCCCGTAAGCCACCACCTTGCCGCCGCAAAAGCCGGTGATATCGTCATGGGTGTAAAACCACCACGCACGGCATCCCTCTTACGTGAGCTGATGCATATGGGCCAGATTATCCAAAGTCATGGGATGCACTTTTTCCAACTCTCTGGCCCTGATCTGATCCTCGGTTTCGATGAGGACCCTGCCACGCGGAATGTCGTCGGATTAATCGGTGCAGATCCAAACCTGACGGTACGGGCAGTCGAACTGCGGAAGTATGGTCAGGATATCATCTTCCAGGTTGGTGGACGGCGTATCCATCCGAACTTTGCTGTTCCCGGAGGCGTTAACCGGGCTTTAGGCGCTGAAAAACGTGATCATATGTTAGCTGGATTGGATAAATCCATTGAAACCACACAGATCGGCATCCAAATCATGAAGGATTGGGCTGATGCAAATATCGCAGATATTGAAAAGTTCGCTGTCTTTGACACCGGCTATTTTGGCCTGATCACACCAGAAAATGGTCTAGAACTCTACGATGGCAATATCCGTTTGATTGATCGTGAAGGAGAAGAACTCGAGAATTTCAGCTCACAGAACTATCTGGACATTATTGCTGAACGGGTTGAAGACTGGTCCTACCTGAAGTTCCCGTATTATAAAAAGATGGGTTGGCCAGATGGTGTATACCGCGTTGGTCCTCTTGGACGTTTAAATATCGCAGACAAAATTGACACCCCCCTGGCCCAGGCGGAATTTGAAACCTACCGTCAGATCAATGACGGCAAGCCGGTCAACCATACGCTTTATTATCATTACGCTCGTTTGATTGAAACATTGTTTGCCCAGGAGCGCACCCGTGAACTCCTTGATGACCCTGATCTGCTGGGGAAGGATATCCTCAATCGAAAATATGACTTCCAGGGTGAGGGTGTTGGGGTGATCGAAGCACCCCGCGGTACGTTACTGCACCACTATTGGGCAAAGCCCAACGGCCAGTTAGAACGTGTCAATTTGATTGTTTCCACGGGTCATAATAATTGGGCCATGAGCGAAGCAGTTGATTCCGTAGCTAAGACCTATGTGAAAGGGCCAGAAGTTCAAGAAGGGATGCTCAACCGTGTTGAGGCTGCTATCCGCGCTTATGATCCCTGCCTTTCATGCTCGACCCATGCCTTCGGTCAAATGCCCATTAAAATTGATGTCTTAAATGCAAAAGGTGAAACTACCCAGACAATAAAAAGGGGTTGATCTAAACCTGTTGAATTGGATGAATCCCCTCTTCCCCAAAATCAGGAAGAGGGGTTGTTTCTCTATTTTGTAAAACAAGGAAGGCCTTATGTCTGCTGATACACTCGTGATTGGATACGGCAATGCCGACCGCCAGGACGATGGGGTTGGATGGCATATCTTGAAAGCTCTGGCAGAACGGCTTGGGGAGACAGTACCGGATGACCCAGGCGCAGCTATAGAGGTTGAAAACGAAACTGTAGACCTCTTATTCATCCTGCAAATTTTCCCTGAACTCGCTGAAACCATCTCGAATTATGAACGGGTTTGTTTTGTTGATGCCCATACAGCAGATATCCCTGAGAAGATCTCATGGATTGAGCTCAATCCGCAATATGAAAAATCACCACTAACGCATCATATGTCCCCTAAGACAGTGCTTTCGATTGCCGCCACAATATACGATCACATACCGGAGGCCATTCTGGTTTCTGTTCGAGGTTTCCGCTTTCAATTTCAGCGAGAACTCAGCCCTCAAACTGCTGATTTAGCGGAGGAAGCAACTGAGCGGATATGGCAATGGATTATTCGGTCAGCGTAATCGCGTGATTCTTGTCATACCAGCCTGATGACATAAGACCATTCAATAAATCTTGAATCACAAGTATTTTTAGAATGTGATCATCACGAGTTTTTCCAAAGGTACTCAATGCTCAACCAAGCAGAGATAACAGCCACAATCAAATCAATCCCCTGGTTTCTTGATCTGACATCTGAGAACATCCAGCGTCTGGCTTCGTTAGCCGTCATCCAATCCTACAAAAGCGATGATGTGATTTTCACAGAGGGCGAGAAACATCCCTATCTATACATTCTGTTAGAGGGGAAAGTATCACTCGAAAGTTTAGTTCCCGGCCATGGATCGATGCCCATTTATGTAGCGGAGTCGCTTGATGTCATTGGCTGGTCGAGCCTCACACCGGTTGTGCGACAGAAAACCAGCACAGCTCGAGTACTGGCAGATGCCAGATTGCTTGCCTTTGAAGCTGAGATGTTGATGTCTTTATGCGAGGAGGATTGTGATTTGGGGTTTATTATCATGCGCCGCCTGGCAAATATCGTAGCTTCAAGATTATTGACCCACCGTCTGCATCTTCTGGGAATCATCACCTGCCAAAACAACAAGCCCTAAACCTACTAAATTTATCTAATAAGTACTATAATTAGACGATGCACGAATTATCAGTGACCGAAAGCGTGCTTGAAATAGCTTGCCGGCACGCCGAAAACGCTCAGGCAAGCCAGGTAACCGATATCCATCTGGTGATCGGTCATCTTTCCAGCATCATAGATGAATCGGTAATCTTTTACTGGAACATTATCAGCAAGGACACACTCTGTGAAGGTGCTGAATTGCATTTTATTCGGGTACCAGCAATACTGGTATGTCTGAACTGCAACAACGAATATAAGCTGGAAGGCGAGCTCACGCCTTGCCCAAATTGCAATAGCGCCAAAATAAGGGTTGTCTCAGGTGATGAGTTTCACCTGGACAGTATAGAAATTCAAAGGTAACAAATGACTGAAAATCGCATAAAAATCGTTGAAAAAATCTTGGACGCAAATGACCGTCTGGCCAATGAAAACAGACGCCGCCTTGATGCTGCCGCCATTTATTCCATAAACCTGATGGCCTCTCCCGGAGCGGGTAAAACTAGTTTTATTCTCTCCACAATCAACGCCCTGCTTTCCGAGGACATTCAGATCGGTGTGATCGAAGGCGACACGGCCCCTGTGACCATCGATTCAGATAAAATTAATGCTGCCGGAATGCCAGCCGTTCAGGTCAATACCGGTGGTGAATGTCACATGGACGCAGTAATGGTTGAAAATGCCCTGGATCAGTTGCCGTTAACAAATCTTGACCTGGTTGTCGTTGAGAACGTGGGCAATTTGATCTGCCCGGCTGCCTTTAACCTCGGCACACACTCAAATGTTTTAATTGCCAGCGTGCCAGAAGGTGATGACAAACCTTATAAATACCCCAATATCTACCGCGGTCTGGATGTTTTAATCATCAATAAAATTGATCTGCTCCCTTACATCGATTTCGATATGGAATATTTCCAAAAAGGTGTTGAGATGCTCAACCCCGGATTGAAGACCTTTGCTGTTTCCTGCAAGACAGATGAAGGGCTGGATGATTGGATTGATTGGCTGCGATCCAGGCTTCCTAATCGATAAATGTAACCCGATGGGAAAAAAAAGTTACCATATCCACATCACCGGGATTGTCCAGGGGGTAGGATTCCGTCCCTTTATCTATAGCCTGGCAAAGGAATATGATCTGACCGGATGGGTCAGGAATTCTGCCAGCGGAGTGGATATTGAGATAACTGGCAGGCCGGACGACCTGGATAAATTTATGTCCGAAATTTCTAACTCCGCACCACCCCTTTCCCAAATTGACACCATTGATAACTGGGACATTGAAAACCAATCATTTGATACCTTCAAAATAATTCCCAGCAAAGATCAAGCAAACGAGTTTATCCCGATCTCCCCGGACGTAGCCATATGCGAACAATGTCAGGCTGAACTGTTTGATCCCCATGATCGGCGTTTCCGTTACCCCTTCATCAACTGCACCAATTGTGGCCCCCGTTTTTCCATCATTAAAGATATCCCCTATGACCGACCAAAAACCACCATGGCTGATTTCGTCCTGTGCCACGACTGTTTGGCAGAATACGAAGATCCTATGGATCGCCGATTTCATGCCCAGCCTGTAGCTTGCCCGGTGTGCGGTCCCCAGGTCTGGTTGGAGTCGAAATCTGGCCAAAGGCTTTCAGAGCGAAATGAAGCAATTATCGAGGCCCGCCTTATGCTGACAGAGGGCAAAATCCTGGCAATTAAAGGTCTCGGTGGCTTTCACCTGGCATGTGATGCAACCAACCCGGAATCGGTTGCCAAATTGAGGCGGAGAAAGACTCGACCAGCCAAGCCCTTTGCGCTGATGGCTTTTACAATTGAAACGGTCAAAGAATATGTCAGACTTTCTCCATCAGCCATAGGCTTGCTGTCCAGTCCTCAAGCGCCTATCGTACTCTTGCCAGCTGTACCAAACTCTGAAATTGCCCCAAATGTCGCACCTGGCCAAAAAAACCTGGGTTTTATGCTTCCTTATACCCCTCTACACCTTCTCCTTTTAGAGCCTGCTGCTGGTTTTCCTGAAGTATTGGTGATGACCAGCGGAAACCTTGCTGAAGAACCGGTTATCCATGAAAATCATGTGGCCCGCGAGAAATTAGCCGGGATTGCTGATGGATTTTTGATACACAACCGGCCAATTCATATGCGGATTGATGACTCCGTTTACACAATTGTCAATGAGCAACCCTATCCTATCCGCCGTGCCAGGGGATTTGCGCCCAACCCCATCCGGCTTTCTCATAAAGTCCCGCAAGTTCTGGGTGCTGGTCCGCAAATGAAAAACACCTTTTGCCTGACCCGTGACCGCTATGCTTTCCTCAGTCATTACATCGGTGAAATGGAAAATTGGGAAACATACAGGGATTATCAAAATGCCATCCACCATTATGAAACACTTTACCGCATCAACCCTCTTTGGATCGGGTACGATCTGCATCCGGACTATACCAGTACCCGTTATGCCCTTCAACGTGGCGAAATTGAGAACATTCCCGTCAAGCCCATCCAGCATCATCACGCTCATCTGGCTGCCTGTATGATCGAACATGATATTCCACCACAGAGTAAAATCGGCGGTTTGATCTTTGATGGCACCGGTTTTGGTGAGGATGGCACAATCTGGGGTGGTGAAGTGCTGATCGGCAATTATTCTGATTATCAAAGGCTTTATTATCTGAAGCCGGTTCCTTTACCAGGCGGCGATGTGACCGTCACAAAACCGGCCCGCATGGCCCTGAGCACCCTTTGGGCATACGGTTTACCCTGGGAGGATCACTTACGCCCTGTAGAGGCGCTCTCATCGCAGGAAAAGGACATCCTGCGAGCGCAACTGGAAAAAGGGATCAATGTACCGCTCACCTCCAGTATGGGACGGCTATTTGATGCCGTATCAGCCCTGATAGGCGTCAGGCAGGAAATTTCATACGAGGCTCAGGCTGCGATCGAACTGGAAGCATTGGCCGATGCCAGCGAAGTGGGGTACTATCCATGGCGATTGGATGGCAAGCTGATTGATGTCAAAAGTACTTTAGAAGCAATTTTATCGGATCTGGCAAATGGGACAGCGCCACAAGTTATATCGGCACGGTTCCACAATACCATCACCAACCTTTCTCTGGATCTTGCTCAAAGGATCAGTCGAGATTATGGAATTGACCAGATAGCTTTATCTGGCGGTGTCTGGCAGAATCAAGTATTAATTGAGAAAGTAATTGAACGTTTCAAACAGCATGAAATTCAACCACTGGTGCATCGCCTGACACCAACCAATGATGGTTGTGTAGCAATGGGTCAGGCGTTGATCACTGCTTACCGATATAGTGAAATAAAGGAGTAAACGATGTGCCTTGGGATTCCTGGCAAGATCATCTCGATATACGAAGAACACGGCACCAAAATGGCTAAAATTGATTTTGGTGGTGTGACGCGTGAAGCCTGCGTTGAAGTCATCCCCGAAGCCAAACCGGGGGATTGGACCATTATCCACGCTGGCTTTGCTCTTAATCTACTCAGTGAAGAAGAAGCACAAGAAACGTTGGAAATCTTACAGGAGATGTCAGATTTAGCTGATCAGGAGGTCGATTATCACGGTGAACAGCAATCTTAAACCGGATTTCCTGAAGGGCTTCCGTGACGCCAATCTGGTCAGAGGTGTCATTGAGGATATCAATCAAATCATCACACAATCCTGGACTCTGATGGAAATTTGTGGCGGCCAGACCCATGCCATCATGCAATATGGCCTGGATCAGCTCCTGCCGGCTGCGATCGAATTGATCCATGGCCCAGGCTGCCCTGTATGTGTGACCTCGCTGGAATTAATCGACCAGGCCTTATGGATTGCTCGTCAGC
>SKPR01000219.1 GCA_007119455.1 Candidatus Brevefilum sp.
ATGACATAAAGATCAGAGGATTCATTATGGAGAGCTGCATTAAATGCCAGAAACATGCCGTTGGGGGACCAGGCCAGTCCCTCTGGCCGGGTGACAGCCTCCAGCACTTCGAAAACCCGTGTCCCTTGCTGGTTGACGATTTTTCGTTGGATTGGCAAAGACAGTAAAGGTGTCAGGACGGTTGCTTCTGTGGAGGGCAGGTCGATCTGATATAAAGCCAGTTCATCCGTATGCAATGGCGAACCTGCCCTGATCACGAGCGTTCTTCCATCCGGGGCAAGGCCGCGAACCAGATCTTCTGTGAAGATCGGTTCAGGCAGATCAATACTGAGGGTTACACCTGTATTCACATCGTACGCCAAAATTGCGTCACCGGATGGCGCTGGATAGACCAGCCAGGGGCCTTCTGACTCTCCAATTGGTGTGGGTGTGGATGTTGGTGCTATCGTAACAAGGGGTTCTGGTGTGAAAGTGGGGGCCGGGGTGGGTTCCTCGTTCCGCACCTGTTCCTGGGTGAGGGCGAACATCGTAGCGGTCATTGCCCTGGCTTCGGCAGTGGGCGTTCCGGCCCAGGAAGCCGGACGCGGCGAGGTTAACTGGCAGGCCAATCCTGACAGGATCAACACTGCAACACTCAAACCCACGATTACACGCTTCTTCTCCATCACATGACCCTACATTAATCCTCGAGCACTTCCAGGCTCGATAATGATGCCACCAACGCCTTAAGGCCCAAACCTTCGAAATAAACTTCAACCGTTTCGTCGCCGTATTCCAGCCGGCTGTTGCGGACAATACCCTCACCATAAACCGGGTGCTCGACACGCATTTCAGGGAAAAATTGCTGCTCGCGTTTTTCGGTGGTCTTTACCGACTTACGATGGCTGGATGGTGTATATTGCCTGTCCCATTGAGTTGCCTGCAGATCATAGGAGTCATACCGGTCGAAATCCAGGCTGATGCGGCCTCTGGTGAGGTCAGCAGGCAGGTCTTCCAAAAAGCGTGAGGGCAACATGGATTCATAACTGCCATAAGGACTGCGCCTGCGAAGTGCCCTGACCAGGTACAGGCGATCCTGGGCTCGCGTCATCCCCACATAGAAAAGCCGGCGCTCCTCTGCCATGGCCTCTGGATCATCCCGGGAACGGCTATGCGGCAGGTAGTGTTCATCCAGACCGACGATGAACACCTGCGGGAACTCCAGTCCCTTGGCGGCGTGAAGAGTCAACAGGGTGGGTGCATCCAGTGTTTCGGGCAGGGTGTCCTGATCTGCCACCAGGGCCATCGCTTCGAGGAAATCGGCCAGACCCTGTTCTTCGTACTCGAGGAGAACCTGGCGCAGTTCGAGCACATTCGCCCAGCGATCCTGAAGCTCATCCCCCTCATTTTTGATGAAGGTTTCATAACCCGTATCCAGCAGCACCTGGTCAAACAATGTTGTCAGGGAAACATTAGAAAGGGCGACGCGCCAGTCTGCGAGCATTTTACCAAAGGGCTGCAGCCGGACGGCTGCGCGGCCCAGGTAATCCGCATGGTGTTCACCCGATTCGGTACCCAATGCCAGCAGCACCTCGCCGCTGCTCTGGCCCATTGTCCGGGCCCGAGCCTGTAATTTCTCGAGGGTGACATCACCAATCCCCCGGGAGGGCAGGTTTATCACCCGGGCCAGGCTGACCTCATCCTTGGGGTTATAGATCAGGCGTAAGAAGGCAATACAGTCTTTGACCTCACGGCGGCCGTAGAAGCGCTGTGCCCCGACCAGACGGTAACTCATATTGGCCCGCCGGAAGGCTTCTTCCAGCAAACGTGACTGGGCATTGGTGCGGTACATGATTGCAAAATCGGATTCCCTGGCCTGCTGCAACATCACCTGGCGGGCGATGTTATCCACCACATAGGCAGCCTCATCATGGTCATCCCCTGCTTCATGCAGGACCACCCGCTCTCCCTGACCGCGTGCGGTGAACAGGTCCTTTTTTGTCCTGTTGGGGTTTTCATCGATGATGGCCATGGCCGCATCGAGGATGGTCTGTGTCGATCGGTAGTTTTGCTCGAGTAAAATCTTTGCAGCCTTTGGATAATTTTCTTCAAAGCGCCGCACATTAAGGTAATCTGCTCCACGCCAGCGGTAAATGGACTGATCCTCATCTCCCACCACAAAGATATTGTCGTGAAAAGACGCAAGATGATGAAGCAATTCATATTGTGCCTGGTTGGTATCCTGGAATTCGTCAACCAAAACATTATTGAAACGCCGGGCGTATTTCTGACGAACCTCTGTGTTTGATTCAAGCAGTCTGGCCGTATAAAGCAACATATCATCAAAATCAACGGCGTTGCTGGCAATCAGATAGTCCTGGTAAGCCTGATATACCGACTTGATGATTTCATCCCGGTAACTTTCAAGGGGATATTCATCCGGCCCTAAGAGATTATTCTTCGCTTGGCTGATCCTGGCGTGTATGGGCCCGGGCCGGTAATCCCGGTCGTTAAGACCTTTTTCTTTGATCACCCGTTTGATCAGGGTTTCCTGGTCATCGGAGTCGAAGATGACATAATTATGGTCAATAGGCAGATGGGCTGCCTCGCGGCGCAAAATGCGGCCACAGATCGCATGGAAGGTTCCCAGCCAGAGGCCATCTGTTTTGCTTCCTAAGAGATCTGATACCCGCTGCTCCATTTCACGCGCTGCCTTATTGGTGAAGGTGACTGCCATGATCTGGTAGGGCGGGATACCCTGTGCTGCGATGAGGTAAGCAATACGGTAAGTCAGCACCCGGGTTTTTCCGGAGCCGGGCCCGGCTAAAACGAGTACAGGCCCTGGCGGTGCTGCCACGGCCTTTTGCTGTTGTTCGTTGAGTTCGCTGAGAAGGTCTGCCATGATAAAAGGAATTCTACCGTTGCCCGAACAGCCCGTCAACGAAAGAAAAGTATTGGTGTGCTGCTGAAATAAGGGGGTTAGATGTTAAAGCGGATGGTGATCACATCGCCATCCTGGACAATATATTTTTTGCCTTCTAACCTCAATTTCCCCTGGTTGCGCGCTTCGGCGATACTGCCCAATGCTTCAAGGTCCTCAAAGGCGATCACCTCAGCCCTGATAAAGCCTTTTTCCATATCCGAATGGATGGCTCCCGCTGCTTCCAGGGCGGTGGCACCCCTGGGAAGCGTCCAGGCATGGACTTCCTTTTCGCCATAGGTGAAAAACGACAACAGCCCTAATAGCTCATAGGACAGCTTGATGAAACGATCCAGGCTGGGTTCTTGAATCTCGTACTCTTCCAGGAAAACTGCGGCTTCCTCCGGTGGGAGCTGGGCAATGTCCATCTCAAGTTTGGCGGGCATGCAAATTTGCATGGTACTGGCATAAGGTGTTGGGAGTTCGATCGGTTGCTGGTCTTCGGATTGGTTAACCACGATCAACTGCGGTTTAAGGCTTAACAAGCCATAGCTGGAAAGAATCTTTTGTTCATCTTCGCTGAAGGCCACATCCCGCAAGGGGCGTTCTTCTGATAATAAACCCTGCAACTTCTCAAAAAGCTCCACATCCCGAGCGAACTGCGATTTGTCCCGACCAAAACCGCCCCGCTGACGCTCCTGTTCGAGCCGCTCAAGCTTTCGTTCGACGATGATCAGGTCATTTAATATCAGTTCAGTTTCCAACCGCGTAAGGTCTCGCTCGGGGTCAACGCTGCCTGAAAAATGGGGCACCATCGGGTTGGTATAATGGCGTACGACATGAATGAACCCATCCATTTGAGAGAGGGTGTTGAGCAGCGGGCCAGAGATACCCGTTTCAGATATTTTCTCATCCAAACCAGCGATATCCGCGTAGGTCACTTTAGCATGAACGACCTTCTGCGGTTGAAACATCCCCGCCAGCACTCCCAGCCGCCGGTCTGGCACGTCAACCACAGCCGTATGGATCGCCATTTTGCCGCCGCTGATCCCGGTAGGGACGTTTCCGCGGGTCAGCGCGTTGAATAATGTTGTCTTTCCGGATTGGGGAAACCGGATAATGCCTAGTTCCATTGTTTGCTCCACTGAAGCATGATCAACCAAAAATAAAATTCTTAAGTGAGTTATCCTAATTATACAGAATATTTAATATTGAGATGTAATTATGAAACAGAAATAATCTTGTTTTTGCCTCCTGGCAGATTGAATTTACTCACATTTACATTAAATTATTGAAATATTGACTGATACCTTGACACATAATTTGTGTTAATATATTATATAGGTACTTCTGCCTTATGGATTTTTGTTAAAACATACATTCTATGCTTACAGAAGAACGAAGAGCTA
>SKPR01000063.1 GCA_007119455.1 Candidatus Brevefilum sp.
GCAACGCACCAACCATGACCATATTAACTGACCGGATACTGCCCAGCGCTTCAGCAATTTCATTGGCCGGAATTCGGACCACCTGGATATCATCACGCTCAACCTGGCGGTCAACGATGGACGAGTTTACCACCAGCGTTCCCCCTGACCGGACCAGCTGCTCGTATTTGTCCAACGAAGGAAGATTCATGGCAATCACCGCAGCGGGGTTCTTCACAAAGGGAGAACCGATCTCCTCATCGGAGATGACCACCGTGCAATTGGCCGTCCCGCCCCGCATCTCAGGCCCGTAGGATGGAATCCAGGTCACTTCCTTGCCCTCGTCCATGGCCGTGTAAGCCAGAATCTGTCCAGCAAATAAAACGCCCTGACCCCCAAAACCAGAAATAATAACTTCTTGTTGCATGTTGAGACCTCCCTTATACCTTGATCTCTGCCACGGCTGGTGAGACTTTATAATCTCCCAGGGGGTAGTAGGTTAACATCCGCTCTTCAATCCAATCCCTGGATTCGACCGCCGTCATACCCCAGTTTGTTGGACAGTTGGAAAGCATTTCAACCAGAGAGAAACCCAGACCCTGCTTCTGAACTTCAAAGGCCGTGCGGATGGCCTTTTTTGCCCGACGGATTTCACGGGCATTGTGCAGACTGCGCCTGACAATGTAGGCAGACCCTTCCAGGGTTGCGAGTAATTCGGAAGTCTGGATGGGATGCCCCTGCCGATCGACATCTCGCCCGGTGGGCGATGAGGACGTCACCTGCCCCGGGAGGGTGGTAGGGGCCATCTGACCGCCTGTCATACCATATGTGGCGTTATTGATAAACATAATTGTGATGTTCTCGCCGCGTGAGGCCGCACCAACAACCTCACCCATCCCAATGGATGCCAGGTCGCCGTCACCCTGGTAGGTGAAGACCGTGCGTTCTGGCAACACACGTTTGATGCCAGTGGCCATGGCGGGTGCCCGGCCGTGGGCTGCTTCAACAAAGTCGATATCAAAATAATTATAAGCAAACACAGAACAACCCACAGAAGCCACCCCAATGGTATTTTCAACTTCACCCATCTCCTGCAAAACTTCAGCCACCAGCCGATGGGCCACACCGTGGGTGCAGCCAGGGCAATAGTGGGTTACGCGAGGGTCAAGGGCTGCGGGTCGATCATAAACTAATTTGGTCGGTACATCCGTTACTACCATGATTACTCCTTTATCCTATCGTCTCTGCCAGACGCGCCAGCCAGCGGTTTCTGGGATGGCCATCCGTTGTGAGGGGTCCATCAACCAGGCGGTTGATCTCCGTCAGTACTTCATCGGGGAAGGGCACCACACCGCCCATCCTGCCGAAGAACTCAACGGGTTTACGACCGCGCACCACCAGCCTGACATCCTCGAGCATCTGCCCTGAATTCATCTCGACGACCAGGAAAGCTTTCACGCTCTGGGTCAATTCATCTAAAATTTCATTGGGGAAAGGCGCCACGGTGATTGGCCTCAACAGGCCAATTTTGATGCCCTTTTCCCGAGCCGCTCTGACTGCCGATAGCGAAATCCGGCCGGCCGTACCAAACCCGACCACCACATAATCCGCGTCATCCAGGTAATACCCCTTATAGCGCACTTCATTGGCCTCAATCTCCTGCCAGCGGGTCATCAACCGATGGTTCATGACTTCCTGGGCTGGCGGGTCGAGGTTGATCGAAGTCAGCAGGCGTTTTTCTCCACCCTGTGTACCCCGTACAGCCCAATCGGGGATCTCGGTTTTGAGGGGTTGCATGGGGGGGATTTCTGCCGGTTCCATCATCTGGCCAATGCTGCCATCCAACATAATGCAGGCAATTGCCCGGTACTTATCGGCCAGGTCAAAAGCCAGGGCGGTCAGATCTACCGCCTCCTGAACGCTGGCAGGGGCTAAAACAATCATCCGATAATCGCCATGACCACCGCCATGAACAATCTGATTGTAATCACCCTGGGCGGGGGCGATATTGCCCAGGCCAGGGCCGCCGCGTACCACATCCACCAGTACCATGGGGACTTCCGTCCCAGCGATGTAAGAAAGACCTTCCATCATCAGGCTGACGCCCGGGCTGGAAGATGAAGTCATCACACGTTTCCCGGTGCAGGCCGCGCCATAGACCATATTAATGGCACCCAGCTCGCTTTCAGCCTGGACGAAGGGACGTCCCAGTTCAGGCATGCGTGCTGAAAGGTGCTCGAGCAGCTCCGATTGCGGTGTGATCGGGTAGCCAAAATAAGCTTCCAGACCGGCCCGCAAGGCGGCTTCAGCAACGGCCGTATTGCCCTTGATCAATTCCTTAGCCATCTTTCGCCTCCACCTTTTCATAGCGGTGAACGGTGATGGCGGCATCCGGGCACACCACTGCACAGATGCGGCAGGCCGTGCAGGCTTCGGGGTTCTCCATGTAGGCCGGATGGTAACCTCTGGATGTCAACCGTTCCATATCCAGGGCCAGCACACCCTGCGGGCAATCTTCCACGCACAGCTCACAGGCTTTACAGTACAACTCGTTGACTTCGATATAACCCTTCGGGGGCATTCAAAATCCTCCTTATGTCATTAACGAAACAATATCTCCTGGATGTTTATTTGGTGAGTGTTTCCAGGACAAGCGACTATAGTATACTCTAAATCTTAATGGCTGATTTAATCAAAGAGCCCCTACGCGTCACGATTCGGGGGTGATTTTAATCATTAAATGTAGTGTGCGGGGGTTAAGTCAGTTGGTTAATCCTGGAAAACAATATTTCCAAATCAAGCACAACGGCCGGATCCTGTGCAAACAGGTGTTCGATGAAGGCTGCCCCACCGGCATAGAAGGACACCCGGCTGAAGGGCGCCCTCAGCCCGCCCTGGTTCAGGGCAAGTTGGAAGTGAACCCGCAGCCTGTTCTCAATCCAGCGGGCAAAGCCTTCTTTCCACTCCTGCCAGACCATATACTCAAAATCGTGACGTCCAAGATATCGGCGTAATGTGTTACGAACCGTCTGGATTACAACGGGATCACCCTTGTCAATCGCACCCAGAAATTGCTGATAACCGTCCGTGAAATTTTCAGCCGTGTAGGGGAAGGGATGGTTGATCTCCCACATGAAATCACCCCGCTCCTGGGCGTCACGGGCTACATCCAGCTGACCCTTTAAATGCTGTTCGCAGGTCTCATACTGGTAACAATGCACGAATTCATGCAGAATGGTCACGTACCCCTCTTGAGAATCAAATATTTCCGGTGTCACCACGCACGCAATCCGTCCATCATAGTCCGGTAGTTGAAAGGCAGCCCGCACGCCAGTGGGTATTGGCATGGGTGTGGGAGCCTGTTTGATAAATTGATAGGATGAATAGACAGGATCAAAATCGTAGATCAAAAACTGCTCATCTTTGGCAATTGCAATCGGGTAATGATTTTCCAGGGCCGGGTGCACACCCATCACCTGCCGGTGAAGCGGGATTAATGCGTTGAGGGATTCTAAATATTCTTGACTCATGATTGTGTCATTTACCTTCCCGAGCCTGGCCAGTCGAACCGACCCGGTCGCGATCGATTCGTTTGCATTTGGTTGACTCTTGATCAATCTGGGCGGATGTGGTTCTCTCCCCGGATGACCCATTTATAGGTGGTTAATGCCTCCAGGGCCATCGGGCCGCGGGCATGCAACCGCTGGGTCGAGATTGCAACCTCTGCCCCTAACCCAAGCTGCCCCCCGTCGGTGAAGCGGGTGCTGGCATTGACATAGACGGCGGCCGAGTCAACCGAGCGGATAAAGACATCCGCCTGGGTTTCGTCACGGGTGAGTATACCATCGGAATGACCGGTGCTGTGCGCCTCGATATGCGCCAGAGCTGCGTCAAGATCCGGTACAACCTTTACACCCAGCACAAGGGATAACCATTCTCTTGAGAAGTCATCAGGGTTGGCCGGCATAACAACTTCTCTTTCCAAGGAATCACCGTCCACATAACTCAGCGCACCCGGGTCAACAGAAAATCGGACGCGGTCATTCGCCAGGTGATCGATCAGAGGGGGGAGAAACTCAGCGGCAATGGCCTCGTGAACAAGCACCGTATCCAATGCATTACAGACAGTCGGCCGCTGTGTTTTGGCATTATGGATCACCCTCAACGCCGCTGCCTGATCCGCACTGCGATCCACAAATAAGTGGCAGACCCCGATCCCCCCTGTGATGACCGGAATCCGGCTATGCTCCCGGCAGAAGCGATGCAAACCGGCTCCACCCCGCGGGATGAGCATATCCACAAATTCGTACATCTGCAGCAGC
>SKPR01000035.1 GCA_007119455.1 Candidatus Brevefilum sp.
CTTGCTCCCGATGAAGGTCAGGGCGATGAAAACGGTTGCTGGAGCGGTTGTATCGTGGATGACAGCGGCCTGCCATCCGCCATCTATACCGGGTTCATCAATTCAGTCCACACCCCTGTGATGCTGGCCAGGGCTCAAGACCCGGCTTTGGTTGCTTGGGAAAAAAGTCAGCACAACCCCATCCTGGACGAAAAACCAGCCGGGGTCAACGACACGGATTTCCGCGATCCCTATGTCTGGCGTGAAAATGATCGCTGGAAAATGGTGCTGGGCGCCGGGATGGCGGATGGCGATGGGGCGGTTTTGCTCTATGAATCCCCTGATCCACAATCCTGGGAATACCTCGGGCCGCTGTTCAAAGCGCAAACCCGGCCATCCGTGACCATGTGGGAATGCCCGAATTTTTTTAAGTTAGGTGATGCCTATGTGTTAATGGTGTCATTATTTCCGGATATCCAGGGTGTCTATTACTACGTGGGTGATTACGACGGCCGCAACTTTATACCGCAATCGGAGGGCTTAGTCGATCATGGTGATGTTTTTTATGCACCCCAGGTGCGAACCTTCGACAATAGCCGCACCATCATGTTTGGCTGGTTGCTGGAGAGCCGTTCGGATGCTGCCTTAGAGGCAGCGGGATGGGCGGGCGTTCAGACCGTTCCCCGTGAGCTATACCTGGATGAATCATACCGGTTGCTCAGCCGTCCCATCCCGGAAATATGTTCGCTGTGGCAATTGGAAGATCAGTTCGAATATATCTCGGTTGACCCGGGAGCCCCCCTTTTTTTGGAGCCGCAGGGTCGCCAATTGGATATCGAGATCGAACTGGCTAAAGCCGGAGGAATGGCTGGCTTGGGGTTGCTTGCGTCTCCGGACGGGAGTGAAATGACCCGAATCTATTATGATCACCATGCCGGCACCCTTAATCTAGATACCACCCATGCCAGCCTGTCCCCTGATGTGCAGGGGGGCGTGCAAAGTGCGCCACTATCTGATGATGATGATGAATCCCTTAGTCTGCGTATTTTATTGGATGGCTCTGTGATTGAAATCTGGTTTGATGATGGTCTGGCCATCTCCGGTCGGGCTTATCCTGAGAACAGGGCTTCAGATAAGTTGTTCCTCTTTTCTGAAGGTGAAACGGCCCTGTTCCGGTCTCTAACCATTCACACGATGCGCTCAACCTGGCCTGAATAAGGATTGACCTGTAAATCCGTGTGATTGTAACGTTGAAATATCATAAAAGGAAAAATGCCAGCAAAACCTTTACGAGCGATCATTGATCACGAAGCCAGCCAGGTGGAGTGCCTCTTAGGCAGTATTCATCGCACTGCAGCCCGTTTGTTTGCTGAAGGTTGGGCAGCCGGAATCGCTCAGGCCTGGATTCAGGCAGGGGCCGGGGTCTTTGCCGCCGTCTATCAGGATGATTACGTGGTCTGTTATGGCGCTTTCAGGCAGGATCCCCCTTCATCTCAGGTCATGGCGCAGATAGACCGGCTCTTAACCCGGGTGCTCGCCAATTGTGAAGGTCGTCCGGTGTTTTATAACGTGCGTGGGGATAATCTGGCTTTGATTCAGCATCTAAGATCGCGGGGGTTTAAGGGAGATGCTTATGGCTATGAACTGGTCTGCCATGCATTGCCGCCTGGACCTGTTCACTTGTGCGGTTTGGAGATGCGGGGTTACGAATTCCAGTATTTCGATGCCTATATTCACCTCCTGGATCAGGCTTTTAATCCGTTGGTGGAACAGGCAAGTGGCAGCAGGGATTACTTCTGGCATGAAAAAGAGCAGGTGCAGGCGCATCTCGCCCGGCTTTCGGAAAAGGGAGACTTTGTCTCCTTTTGGAAAGGCCACAACCTTGTTGGTCTTTACTATCTTAAAGCGGATCTGATCGATATCCTGGCTGTTCATCCCGACTATCAGCAGCGGGGATACGGCGGGGTCATTCTCCAGCACGCCGCTCAGCGTCTCTTGCACCAGCGGCATTTCCCGGCTGCCTACCTGTTTGTGGAAGCCGGTAATGAACGAGCCTGGAATTTATATTTGCGTCGTGGATTTGAGATTTCAGGTTTTTATGCTGAGAATACCTTTGTTGGGATTACGTGTTGAAGGGTCATGGTGTTGACTCGATTTTTCGCTGGGGAATATATCTGAATTGTGAGTAACTGCTCAGGCAGTTCTGCTGTTGAAGGCTGGGGGGTGTGTTTTCTCACCACACTCCCCAATTTCCCTTGCATGCTGAGTGGTTACATTTGTGATAGAATAAAGCTCATCCAATTAATTTTTTCATGAGATGATAGACGGATAAAAAATGCGGAATTAATCTGGTTGCTTTTATCCTGGTTTGGAGGCCGGCCTATGTTATTTTTAAGTCGACATGTTGAGGTTGTGGCCTTCGGGGTTGTGAACACCTGACCCTGGGACGCGTATAAGCCTTGACGGTCAGGTCCTGATTGATGAATCAAAGGAAAAGAAAACATGTGCATTTTCTGCCGGATTGCCGCTGGTGAATTGCCAGCAAGTGTTGTTTATGAGGATGAGCACGCTATGGCTTTTTTGGACATTCAGCCCATCAACCCGGGACATGTCCTGGTGATCCCCAAAAAACATGCTAAACTGCTTGTTGACCTCCCACCGGAGGATGCAGGCCACATGATGCGGGTGGCGCAGATTGTTGATCGGGCCTTGCGCGCCAGTGAACTGCGCTGTGAGGGGGTCAACCTCTTCCTGGCCGATGGGAGGGTAGCTGGCCAGGATGTCGATCACGTCCATCTGCACATATTTCCCAGATATGACGACGATGGCTTCTCGCTTCATATTGATGAAGAAATGCGGAAACCACCAGGCAGGGCGCAACTTGACGAAAGCGCAAAAATGATTGTGGATGCCATGGACGGGCTGGAATAGATTAATTCTGAATATTTCTGACATACACACAAAAAGCACGGGGCGGCTGATCGGCCGCCCTGAATTTTAAACTTTGGGGATAACGATTTTTGTATCGGTGAATCAGGAAGATTTCTTTTGCCGGCGTATCAGAGCATAAATGACCAGAGAAGCGATACCCAGCACACCGCCGATCATCACCGACCAGGCCCAATTCGGGAGCTGGACAAAGGGTTCCGGGAAAGGCGTGGGCGGCACTTTGGCTTTGGACCAATCGATATTATAGGTATTGGCGTTGCTGAGGTCCGCCTGGGTGAAGTCAGCGCCTGTTACATCCGATGCGGCCAGGCGGGCATTGGTGAGATCTGCTCCTCTAAAATTGGTGTCCTTTAGGTTGCTGCTGATCAGTCCGGCATTACGTAAATTGGCACCTTCGAATGAGGCGAATTCTGCGTCAGCGCCGATAATGGCCGACTCAGATAGATCCGTATCCTTGAAACTGGTTTTGACCAGGTCGCCGCCAATGATGACAGTATTGTGCACGGCAGCATTTTCGACCTTGGCCCGGTAAAAATTGGGGTTGACCAGCAGGCCATGCGAGAGGTCGGCGTCGGTCAGGTATGTTTTTCGCAGGATAGACCCGACCGCTTGTAAATTATCCAGGGCCATCCCCTGTAAATTGGCACCGGATAGATCTTGCCGGTTGCGGATGGCCTGGCGCGCTTCGGCGACATTTTTTGGTTGAATGACTTCGGACGCTTTCTTTTCGATTTTTATTTCTTGGCTCATAACTCACTCCCCTTTTATTTTATCGAAAAATCATTCAGCATTCAACCGTTTTGACTGACCAAATCCGCTGATCACCTGCCGTAACTTTGGGCATCCATGATATTTAATCAGTCCCATGCCGGAAATGGTCACATCAAGGCTGTCTTCCACGCGCAAACCTGCATTGCCCTGGCCCGATATCACGATCCGGACAGATTGGCTGGCTAAGTTGACTGCTTTGACCTCACCTGAGCCAGAGATTTTTATGAATTGTTTCTTTGCCTGACCGGCAGCTTCAAACTCAGCGCGTCCGCTGATGTTAAGATCCAGGCTTTCACATTCCAGGTTGGTGATGGTGAGATTACCGTAACCTGATACGCGGATGGCAAGGTCTTCGCTTTTTAAAGAATCGCACATCAACTTGCACTTACCGCTGATGCTCAATTTTTCCAGATCCACTACGGTCAGGTGATAGGTGACCTGGTGGTCTTTGCTATTGAAGAACGATGAAATGACTTTCCCAAACCGATTAAACCAGTCATCGTCAATCCCCAGCACAAGGGTGTCTCCCCGGACTTCAGCGATCAGCTCTGGCATCAGCTCATCGTCGGCTTCAATCGTCAGTGCAGGTGCATCTCCCTGGTTGATGATCAGGGTCCCAAAATCCTTGAATTTGATCTTGGAAAAATTCTCAATGGGGCGTGTTTCCTTTTTCATTGGATTTCCTTTCATAGATTGAACAATAAATGATCAATTAAAAAGATTATATCATAAATCCTAAAGAAAACAAACAGAAACATTAAAAATATCAAATCTGAAATAGAAAAAGTTAAACATATCCCCCAATTAATTGATAAGCTGTCAAATGTTATAGCAGGAGATAGGATTACGTCAGTTCTTCTTCCGGTTGAAAAACAATGCTCTCCCATACCGACTTGGCCCAGGCCAGGTCGTCAGGATCATCCAGGTAAAATGCCGTTTGTAAGCACGATGTATCGCTGGCAGTAAAGGTGTACAAAGCCAGCCGGTTTTTCTTTCCCTCACGTTTCTGTACCTGGGTATAACCCAGGCCGACAATTTCGCCTTTGGTGGAAACCAGCGTCTCAAGGATGTCTTCGGGTAGTTTCCTCTGAATCTGGTTGAGCAGCTCAATTTTCCCGATATTTTCGGGCACCTGGAAAGCAGCCACAACCACGGTCACACCGGTTTTCCAGAAGATGAGTTTCTCATCCTCGACACGTCTTTCGAAGGTCTCAGGGATGTTCATGATCCATTCTTTGGTGATGCGAAATGCCATAAATACCTCTTGGTTCGGAGTGCTGGTTTGCCTTTCAACGCTGCCAGATATTATAATCAAGTTGTCTTGATTATACCTGTGTCGCTTGCCAGGTTTAATCGTTCGCCAGTTTGGGAGGTATGCCATGTTTTCAGATCCGCAAGGTCCTGTGGAGGCCTTTGAATGGGGCCGCTTTCAAATCAATGGGACGGTCCATTCTGCCGAGGGAGAAGGTGTCGGGAAAGATATCTGTCTGGTCCAGGACGAGGTTCTGCCCTGGGAAGAACGCAAGGGGCACCGGCTTAAAGCAAAAATGGTGAACTGTGCCATCAAACCCGAAATCAATACCTTGGTGATCGGCACTGGCGCCAGAGGGGCAATCCGGGTGGGTAGAAAAACACGGGAGAAGATCAAAGCCATAGGAATAACAACGCTGATTATTGAAAAAACCCCCAAAGCCTGTCAGATCTATAATCAATTGATCAGAGAAGGAAAGAATGTAGCCTTGTTGGCGCATGGAACATGTTGATCTGCATGAATACTTATGCCACAGTTGGAATTTACCCTATAATAGGGCTGTTAGAAGACCAAATTGCATAGACCAAAAAGGAGTTGAATATGGCCATCACACCCCCCCATTGGGATTTATCAAACGTTTACCCGGGTTTGGATTCGCCGATCTTATTGGATGATATTGAGTGGGTCAAAGAAACCACGAAAGAATTGGAAACCCTTTATCAAGAAGAGCTGGCTGGTATCAACCCGTCTCAATCCCCCGAAGTGATTAACGAAGCCCTCAGTGGCATGGTTGATCAGATGAATGCCCTGATGGAAAAAGCCACAACAATCAAATTTTACATCCATTCCTTTGTCTCCACCGATTCCTTCAACCAGCAGGCCATGCGGATGGAATCGCAATTCGATCAGGCCGTCGTGGAAATTGAGAAAGTCATCGTCCAGCTGGCAGCCTGGGTGGGTCAGTTCAAAGAGCAGCTTCCTGATATCCTTGCCCTGGGTCATAGTGCGAGCGAGCATGCTTTCCCGATCCAGGAAATGGCGGAACAAAGCCAGTATCTGATGAGCGAAAAGGAAGAGTTCCTGGCCAAAGAATTAAGCCTTTCAGGGTCCATGGCCTGGAGCAAGCTCCAGGGGATTGTGACATCTCAAAAAACGGTTGAGTTTGAATTGGATGGCGAAATCAAGGCTCTGCCGATGCCGGCTCTGATCAACCTGCATTCGCACCCGGATGAAGAAGTGCGCCATCGTGCTTATGAAACTGAGTTAGATACCTGGGAGACAATCAAAGAGCCCCTTGCCGCTTGCATGAATGGGATTAAGGGTTGGGTCAATGTGCTCAACAACCGTCGTGGGCGTGAAGATGCCCTCCACGCGCCCCTTGACCAGGGACGGATTGATCGTGAAACCCTGCGGGTCATGATGCTGGCCATGGAAGAATCGTTCCCGCAATTCCGCCGCTATTTTAAAGCCAAGGCTGAGAGGTTTGGCCAATCGGCATTACCGTGGTGGAATGTGTTTGCACCGACCGGCAGGCTTGAGAAAGAATACTCCTTCGAAGAGGCGGAAAAATTCATCCTGAAAAATTTCGAGAAGTTCTCACCCGAACTTAAAAATTTTGCCCAGACCGCTTTCGATAAACTGTGGATTGATGCTGAACAACGTGCGGGCAAACGCGGCGGGGCCTTCTGCATGCCAATCCCGGGTGTAAAGGAATCGCGCATCCTGTGCAATTTTGATGGGTCCCTCGACCAGGTGATGACCATTGCCCATGAACTGGGCCATGGCTATCATAATTTCAATATGTACCAGGCGGAGAAGACCCCCTTGCAGCGTCAAACGCCCATGACGATGGCGGAAACTGCCTCGATTATGTGTGAAACAATCGTATTTAATGCGGTCATGGAAACGATCAGCGATCCCCAGGCCGAACTGGCCCTGCTGGAAACCGCCCTGATCGGTGATGCGCAGGTGATTGTGGATATCTTCTCCCGCTTCCTGTTCGAAAAGGCAGTCTTTGAGAAACGGGCTGAATCCGACTTGAGTGCGGATGAGCTCTGCAAACTCATGGAAGATGCCCAGGCCAAAACTTATGGTGAGGGGCTTGACCCGGATTTCCGGCATAAGTTCATGTGGACCTGGAAGCCGCACTATTATTCCGATGAACTTTCCTTCTATAACTTCCCCTATGCCTTTGGTATGCTGTTCGGGATTGGTCTCTACGCCATCTACCAGCAGCGGGGTGAGGATTTCATCCCGGACTATAAACAACTGCTCTCCAGCACGGGTGAAGCGCCAGCCGCAGACCTGGCTGCCCGTTTTGATATTAATATCCGGGATAAAAAGTTCTGGGCCGACAGCCTGGCTGTGGTTGGCCGGCGAATTGACCGCTACTGCGAACTATAAAATATCAGCCTGATTGTAACTGTTCAGGCAGTTCTGCTGCTGAAGGCAGGGGGCATGCTGAGTAGTAACGCCCGATTTAATATAAAAAAGACCCCGCAGGTTCTATTACATGCGGGGTTATTAATATTAATGTTGTTTGGTTCGATCGATTGATTTGCTTTCGGTTTTTATCCAATCATGGGGTTATCAGTCGTATTAATCCTCAACCCAATCCTTCTCATCCAACCATGATTCAACTTTGTTTTTGATCTGGTCGCGTACCTTTCTAAAGAACGCCAGTTGCTGCTCTTCCGGGCCATTGAAGGCGGCCGGGTCCTCAAAGGGCCAGTGCAATCGTTGACCCATGCCGGGGAAGAAAGGACAGCGCTCATCAGCATGGCTGCACACGGTGATGAGGTAATCAAATTCGATTTTCCCCTGGTAATCATCGAGGTGTTCTGAGCGGTGGTCACGCATATCATAACCCGTTTCTTCCATGACCGTGATCGTCAGCGGATTCACGCCCTGGGGCTCCAGTCCTGCGCTGTAGACGTCAAATTCGTCGCCGCCCAATTCACGCAGCCAGGCTTCTGCCATCTGGCTTCGGGCTGAATTGCCGGTACATAAAAAGAGGACCTTGATTTTGTCATCAGCTGGCATCATTTTTTTTCTCCATTAAAAAATCGTTGTCTTTTTATTTAATTCTATCCGATTGAGATGATGGGCTCCTTTAGGACACGTTAGCGTGTGGTTAACATAACTTTTCCGCCAGATTTAATCGAGGGTTAGCAGCGGGCCGTATTGTTTGAGCCAGGCGCGGTCCTGATGGTAATCGGGTTTTATCCGCGCGACTGTGTCCCAAAAAGACCGACTGTGGTTGCGGACTTTGAGATGGGCCAGTTCATGAACCACCACGTATTCGATCACCTTCAGTGGGGCCATCGAAAGCCGGTATGTGAAATTCAGGTTGTTCTTTCCCGAGCAGCTTCCCCAGCGGGTGCGAGCACTGGTAATGCGCACCTGGTTCACACGGAAGCCAAACCGCCTCGTATAGTCGTTGATCAGGTCGTGGGTGATCGCTCGGGTTTCCTCCCGGTACCAGTCGATAAAGACCGATCTGGCCCGGTCCTGGGCATGGCGTGAAAGCCGGAAACAGCCCTCCAGCTCGAGGGGTGGACGCTGACGATCAATTAAAGAAAGGGTGTATTGCTCTCCCAGGTACCAGAAGGTTTCGCCTGGGATAAACTGCCGGGTTGTGACACCCGGGTATTCCTGTGCCAGGCGGATACGTGTACTTTTGATCCAGCCGGCTTTTCGCTCAACCACCGCATCAATCTGGGCCTGGCTGGCTGTATTAGGCGCCCGCACGATCAGATCCCCATTTGGCCTGACTTCCAGTCCGAAGGTCTTGCGCTTTGAGCGAATGACCCGGTCAATAACCGGGCGTTTGTTTTTCATTGGGCAATTATAATAGGGTTTCTCCTCATTGCCCTGCGCGCATAGCCTTCCCGCTGACGCTATTCCTGTGGCAGTGTAATGCCCTCCCTGTTACCTGCTGAATCCTATCAACGTAAATCAGGACGGGTCACCCAATACCTGGTACCTGATTCCCAATACCCACTCCCCAATACCCAATTCCTGGTACCTAACCCATCATTCTTATACAATTCTTATCGAATCTGATTATCATAGGTACAGTCATAATCATCATTTTCAAGGGAGTAAATATCCATGACCGAATCAAACATCCCCCTCGAAGGCGAGGGCATCCCCTTTAAAGCTGAAACACAACAGCTTCTGAACATCCTGGTTCATTCCTTATATACCGAACGCGAGATCTTCCTGCGCGAGCTGATCTCAAACGCATCGGACGCTCTGGCCCGGCTGGACTTTGTGATGCTGACCGACCGCGATGTGCACGACCCGGATATCCCACCTGAGATCCGTATTCGGGCCGATCAGGACGCCGGCCTGCTGGTGATCGAAGATACCGGCATCGGCATGACCCGGGAAGAACTGGTCGACAACCTGGGGACGATTGCCCACTCCGGTGCCAAAGCCTTTGTGGAAGCGGCCAGCGAATCCGAACAAAACCTGGCCGAAATCATCGGGCAGTTTGGGGTGGGGTTTTATTCCGCCTTCATGGTGGCCGATTCGATCCGAGTGGTCTCACGCTCTTACAGGCCGGATGCCGAATCTGCCGCCTGGATGGCGACAGGCGAAGACACCTATACCCTCGAAGCCGGCGGACGTGAAAAACGTGGCACCGAGGTGCGGATCCACATTAAAGAAGATGCCAGAGAGTTTCTGGATGAATCCCGCCTGCGCCAGGTGGTCAAGCGCCATTCGGATTTTATCCAATACCCGATTTATATCGGCGATTCCGAAGAGCCGGCCAACCGTCAGACGGCCCTGTGGCGGCAGAGCCCGCGTGAAGTTGAAGCAGAGGCCTATCAGGAATTTTATAAACAACTCACCCTGGATTTTTCAGACCCACTGCTGCACACCCACATGGTGGTGGATGCGCCCGCGCAGATGTATGCCCTCATATTCCTGGCACAGGATCCGCAAAACCTCGTTTTCTCACCGCGTAAGGAACCCGGGCTCAAACTCTATGCTCGCAAGGTGCTGATCCAGGAGTTCTGCACCGAGCTGTTGCCCCAATATCTGAACTTTTTTGACGGTGTGGTCGATTCGGAAGACCTGCCACTGAATGTCTCTCGCGAGAGTGTGCAATCCAACCGGGTGATGGCCTTATTGAAGCGCCTGGTGACGAACAAGGCCATCGATACCCTGCGCGAGCTCGGCCAGACCGATCCCGAGAAATATACGAATTTCTGGGAAACCTACGGGCAACGTTTGAAGGAAGGGGTGGCCATCGAGCAGGACCAGCCTGAAAAGCTGTTTCCACTCCTGCGTTTTCACACCGATCAGGAACTGGATGGCTGGACCTCACTGGATGAATACCTGGAACGGGCCGACCCGGACCAGGAATCCATTTATTATTTCCTGGGTGAAGATCCCGGCGCCGTGCGTTACAACCCGCACATGGACGCCTTCCGCCAGGCTGAGATCGAAGTGCTGGTGCTGACGGACCCTGTAGACCCCTTCATGCTGATGCAATTGCGCGAATATGAGGGAAAGTCCCTGACCAATGTGGCCGAAGCCGACCTGCCTGAAAGCGAGGCCGCGCCGGAGGAAGCGCAGGATGAAACCCCGTCTCTGGAACCTGAACAAACAGCCGACCTGATCGTCCGGTTTAAAAACTTGCTGGGGGACCGGGTTGAGGATGTGCGCACGACTGATCGCCTGCGCCGTTCACCGGCCAGGCTGGTCAACCCGGAAGGCGCGCCGGACCAGACGGTCCAGCGCGTCTACCGGATGATGGATAAAGAATTCGAAATGCCGAAAAAAGTGCTGGAATTGAACCCGAAACACCGGATCTTGCGAGCGCTTGGCAATCTGCCGCCCAATGACCCCAAATTCGACCTGGTGGCCGAGCAGCTCTATGCCAATACCCTGCTGGTTGAAGGTCTGCACCCTGACCCGGCTTCAATGGTCGAGCGCATTCAGGACCTGATCACCGGTTTGCTGGATAGCGACGCTGAATAAGAGGTTTCAGTCAGCCCAGGCGACAATCGTGGTCTCACCCTGACCAACGCCCACGCACAACGTTGCCAGACCATAGAAGGGACGTGGTGCATCCGCTGACCGGCGGCGCATTTCATGGAGCAGGGTGGTCATGATGCGGGCGCCCGAACACCCCAGCGGGTGCCCCAGGGCCACCGCACCCCCGTTGGGGTTGGTGATCTCGGGCGATAGCCTCAGGCCGTCCATCACGGCCAGTGTCTGAACCGCGAAGGCCTCATTGATTTCTGCCAGTTGAATATCTTCAATCGAAAGCCCTGCCCGTTTCAGGGCTTTTTCTGTGGCCGGGATGGGGCCCAACCCCATCACACGAGGTGGGACTCCGGCAGCAGCCATGCTCACTACCCGCGCCATCGGCTTCAGTCCGAGTTCACGTGCCTTTTCCGCGCGCATCACCAGGATGGCAGCCGCACCATCACTCAACCCAGAGCTGTTGCCGGCGGTGACCGTTCCGCCTTCTTTGAAGACGGGTTTGAGCCGGCTGAGGGCCTCCAGCGAGGTGTCTGGCCGGGGACGTTCATCCCGGTCAAAAACCTCCGGGTCACCCTTTCGCTGCGGAACAGGGATGGGCAGGATTTCCTCACCAAATTTGCCCGCTTTCCCTGCAGCAACTGCCCGCTGGTGGCTGACCAGGGCGAAGCGGTCCTGGGCCTCCCGCGTGATACCCGTCATTTCGGCGATGTTCTCGGCCGTCTCTCCCATCGATTCGGTGCTGTAACGCTCAGCCATCAGGGGGTTCACAAACCGCCAGCCCAGGGTGGTGTCGTAGGCTGTCAGGTTCCCAGTGGAGCGGGTTGGTTTGGGCATGGCGTAGGGAGACCGGCTCATGCTCTCGACACCGCCCGCGATGAAGACTTCACCATCGCCGGCCCGAATCGAACGCACGGCCGCATTGAGGGCCGTCAGACCCGAGGCGCACAGGCGGTTGAAGGTAACCCCCGGAACGGAAACCGGCAACCCCGCCAGCAGGGCGGCCATACGGGCGATGTTGCGGTTGTCTTCCCCGGCCTGGTTGGCGCAGCCTAAATAGACCTCTTCGATCAGGGCCGGGTCAAGGTCATGGCGTTCCACCAGGGCTTTGATCACCATGGCGGCCAGGTCATCCGGGCGGATGCCGGCCAGGGCGCCTCCCAGGTTCCCGACGGGCGTGCGGATGGCGTCGATAATTACAGCTTCAGGCATGGGCTTTCTCCTGTTTGATCATGTGGTTTAGTTCGATTTTACCACTGGCCTGGTTCCAACAGGATAGGAGGTCAAACTTTGCTCCAGCATTGTTTGTCACATTCACTATGAGAAGGCCGCAATCTCTTCTCATCCATCAATTCATGCGCTCTTTAAGGCTTCTCCTCGAGGAGAAGCTGTCTGCGCAGCAGACTGATGAGGTGAAAATAGGACGCCGATCAGTAGCAATGCAAAACCCTCACCCTCTGTTGGTGGGGGTCAAGCTGAGGTGATCATTTCACGTACAAATTTCGACATCATCAAAACAAATGACTTAGCGATTGCCTGATATTTTTAGGGTGCGGTCTGTATTTGACCGCACCACTTTTCCTATCAAACATCTTCTCGAGGGGAAGAGGGGGTTAGGCTTCTCCTCGAGGAGAAGCTGTCTGCGCAGCAGACTGATGAGGTGAAAATACACGTTTATTCTCGCTGGTCTAACATAACCTGCATACCTGTAGGGTGCGGTCCGTATTTGACCGCACCATTCTTGCTTGAAAAAGCCTTATCCTCGAGGAAAAGGCTCTTTGGGTGGGTGGCTGTCCCGCTGTCGTCTTGTACGGCTTACCAATTAAAGATTTTCACCCATTTTCCGATTGACACGAAATTGAGACCAATAAATAAAAATAGACGTTTATAATTGGAGAAATATTAAAGTTGACCTTAATCCAGGTGCCATGTTATGAAAACAGGTGAAACATACAGCAGAGTTGTGATCAAATTAGGAACCTCCACGCTGACGGATGGTGGAACGGAATTATCCCTGGCGAGAATGGTTGACCTGGTCCAACAGATCAACGCCGTCAAATCCGGGGGGGTGCAGGTGCTGCTGGTCAGTTCCGGGGGAATTGCTGCCGGGCGTGAGGGGATGGCTTATCCGGATTTGCCCCATTACCTGCCTGCCAAACAGATGCTGGCTGCGATCGGCCAACCGCGCTTGATGGCCATCTACACCCAGCTCTTCACCCTTTACCGCCAGGAGATTGCGCAGGTCTTGCTGACCCGGGATGACCTGGCCGACCGCCGGCGTTATTTGAACGCCCGCAACACCCTTGAGGCCCTGCTGGCCTACGATGTGGTTCCCATCATCAACGAAAATGACACCATCGCCACCGAGGAAATCCGCTTTGGAGATAACGACAACCTTTCCGCCCTGATTGCCAATGTGATGGAAGCTGATTTGCTGCTGCTGTTGACCGACCAGGATGGCGTCTTCACCGCTGACCCGCGTACCCACCCCGAGGCCCAACGTGTGGAACGCATTGAAACCGACCAAATCCCGGATGAGATCCTGGCAGCAGCCCGCGACAGCGGCAATGGGCTGGGCACAGGCGGCATGATCAGCAAATTAAGCGCAGCCGAACTGGCCAGGCGCAGCGGGGCAGCCGTTGTTGTGGCCAGTGGCGCAACAACCGGTGTGATTCCCCGGATCGTCCTGCAAAAAGAACCCCTGGGTACTTATTTCAGCCCCCTGGGCACCCATATGGAGAGCCGCAAACGCTTCCTGCTGGCCGGTATGGATGAAGCTGCGGGTCAACTGATGATTGATCCCGGCGCGGCGCAGGCTCTCCGTCAGGGGGGCAGCTTGCTGCCCGTGGGTATCACCCATGTAACTGGAATGTTTACCCGCGGTCAGAGCGTGACCGTGACGGACAGTTCCGGGAAACCAGTGGCGGTTGGTCTGAGCAATTATTCGGCTGATGATGTTCGCCAGATCTTGGGTCAGCATTCAGATCAAATTGACACCATTTTGGGGTACGCCTACGGTGCAGAGGTGATTCATCACAATAACCTGGTGTTGTTATAACGGTGAAAGAGGTTGTTTATGGTTGATTTAAATTCGATGGGTAAACGTGCCAGGGAGGCTTCACGCATCCTGGCCGGGCTTAACCGTGACGTCAAAGACCGGGTGATCGAGTCGCTGGCTGATCTGCTCATTGAGCAACAAGAAGCGATCCTATCAGCCAATGGGGATGATATCAAAGTGGCTGAGGGTGAGGGGCTATCCGCGGCGATGATTGACCGCCTGCGTCTGACCCCCAACCGTTTATCGGCCATGGGGGATGACCTGCGTCGTGTATGTGATCTGCCCGACCCGGTCGGCTCGGTTTTTGATCGGCAGACCATGCCTAATGGTTTACAGGTGCATAAACAACGGGTGCCCCTGGGCGTATTGGCCGTGATCTACGAATCCCGACCGAATGTTACCATCGACGTGTCAGCCCTGGCTCTGAAATCCGGGAACAGTGTCATCCTGCGGGGAGGTAAGGAAACGCTCAACACCAACCGGGCGCTGATCACATTAATCCACCAGGCCCTGGTTCACAACAACCTCCCGGAAGCTGCAGTCCAGTTCATCGATTCAACCGATCGCAGCCTGGTGATGGCGCTGCTGCAGATGTACGAATTTGTGGATATGCTCATCCCGCGGGGTGGAGCCGGTTTGCATCGCTTCTGCCGGGAGCATAGCCGGATTCCGGTCATCACAGGGGGGATCGGGGTCTGCCAC
>SKPR01000085.1 GCA_007119455.1 Candidatus Brevefilum sp.
GGGCGTGATCACCTTTCGAAAATACCTGAAGGCATACCTGGCGCCTTATGAACTCGACCAGGAGACAACATTGATGCTCTTAAAAAGCAAAGACCCTTCCGTCATCCGTTCCTGGCTGACAGCCTTCTTCCAGGATCAGATTAATCACCAGCAAGGAGCACTGGGCTGAAGGTCAATATTTCCCTTGTCTTAAATAAAAAGTTTTTAATTTATCCATTTCGTTCAGGCGACTTTTTTTACGTTAGAATTAAACTAACGCATTAATTATCCTGCTGAGTATCAGAGATAGGAGACAACATGAAACTTGGGATTGGCAAACGGCGGGGGCTGTTGGAATGTTCGACCGCAAGGGGTGTTTTCGCGATTTTAGCCCTCGACCAGCGCAGCAGCCTGCGCAAGGCCATGAATCCTGCAGACCCGGAAGGCGTCAGTTATGAGCGTCTGGTCAGCTTCAAACAACGCTTGATCAAAGGCCTGGCACCCGAGACGAGCGCGGTTCTCCTTGACCCAGAATACGGTGCAGCGCAAAACATTTCCCAGGACAACATCCCCGCCCAGACAGGGTTGATTATTGCCCTTGAGGAAACTGGCTATACGGGCGAACGCACAAAACGTCGCAGCAAGATCCTGGCAGATTGGAGTGTAAAAAAAGCGCAGATGATCGGCGCCAGCGGCATCAAACTGCTGGTTTACTACCACCCCGAATCGGACGTGGCCGAACACCAGCGGGATTTAATCAGCGAAGTTGCCGAAGCGTGCTTGCACCAGGATGTGGCGTTTTTCCTCGAACCCATTAATTACGCCATTGATCCTGAAAAGCCAAAGCTCACCCCCACCGAACGCAGGAAGGTTGCCATTCAGACTGCCGATGAGCTCAGCCAATTGGGTGCGGATGTGCTCAAACTGGCCTTTCCCATCGATTGTGAAGCTGAACCGGATGAGAAAATCTGGTTGGAAGCCTGCCAGGAGGTCAGCGATGCCTGCCAGGTGCCTTGGGTCTTGCTCTCGGCCGGGGTCGATTTTGAATTGTACATCAAACAGGTGATCGCCGCCTGCCGGGAAGGTGCCAGCGGCGTGATGGCGGGCCGTGCTGTGTGGAAAGAAGCCGTCGGTCTGGGTCCCTCAGCCAAGAAAAGTTTCATCGAAGAAACTGCCATCACCCGGTTTAGAAAGCTGCAATCTGTTTGCGACGGCCTTGCCCGTCCATGGAGGTCTTTTTACCCCTCCCAATCCATACCCGATGGCTGGTATGTCAATTACCCCGCTAACTAAAATGAGCGCAAACTCATCAAGTTTTACCTGTTGCATAAACGGTTGCGTCTGGTATAATTTTAGCCTGTGACTGGTCCTGTTCCCGGTCAAAACCGGCTAGGAGCACGGAGACCTGCAAATTAATTAAACAACAAGGAGTAGCAGTGTCATGGCATTAGATAAAGAAGCCAAAGAAAAAATAATCGAGAATTACAAGCGGCATGATGAGGATACAGGTTCGCCTGAGGTGCAGATCGCGATCCTCACCACACGGATTAAAGAACTGACCGATCACCTTCGGGTCAACAAGCATGATGAAAGTTCACGCCGTGGACTTCTCAAACTTGTGGGCCGCCGCCGACGCTTACTGGCATACCTGCGCCGGAAAGACTATCAACAATTTCTGGCGCTGACCGAACAACTCAAGATCCGCAAGAAATAGCAGCGATTTCTCGGAAAAATCAGTTAACAGACCGCAGAATAAGCAGATTGCCTAGTGTGAAACCAGCATGTCTATGGCGACTCCGCTATAACCATTTCTGCGGTATTATTAATTAACAACCGTAATCCGCCGGTCGGGCATTGAAAATTGCTGAGGGCTGAAGCCTCATCAATCTTCAGTTCCTGACTGGGCGGGTAATTAGACGAAGGGAAAATTAAATGCAACCCAACCCAAAGATTTACCGAGCAAAACTCGGTGATAAAGACGTGATTATCGAAACAGGCAAACTGGCCGGTCAGGCCGGTGGAGCTGTAACCATTCGTCAGGGCGATAGCCAGATCTTCAGCGCAGCCACACTAGGTGGTGTGCGTGAAGGGCTGGATTTCTTCCCCCTGACCATAGACTATGAAGAACGCATGTACGCAGGCGGTAGGATCCCCGGATCTTTCTTCCGCCGTGAAGGCCGTCCTCGCGGTGAGGCCATTCTCACAGCCCGAATGACAGACCGGCCACTCCGCCCATTATTCCCGGATGGCATGCGCAATGAGGTCCAGGTCATCCTGATGTCGCTTTCAGCTGACACAGAAAACCCCCTGGACATCCTCTGCATCAATGCCGCCTCAGCATCACTGATCATTTCTGATATCCCGTGGAATGGGCCAATTGGCGCTGTTCGCATCGGATATATCAACGAAGAACTGGTCGTCAACCCGACATTCAGCGAACTTGAGGAATCAAAATTAGACCTGATTGTCGCTGGCACCAAAGAGGCCATCACCATGGTCGAGTGCGGTGCTGACGAAGTTTCAGAACAGGTCATGGTTGAAGCTTTGGATCTGGCCCACAAATCCATTCAACCCATTATCGAAATACAGGAACAAATGGCGCGCGAGATCGGCAAAGAAAAGCAGGAAGTCGAACGTGTCCTGACCGATGAAGCGCTCATCGATCAAATCCATTCCAATATTCGCGACCGCCTGCTTGAGATCCTCAAAAAACCTTACTCTAAAGAAAACCTGTATGGCGGCATCCGAGATCTAAAGAATGCAGTCATTGATGAGATGACGGCTGAGGATGCTGAAGACCTGAGTGAGATCGAACTCAAAAACCTGAAGAAAACCATCGGCCGAGCTTACGACGAAGCTGAAAAAGTCATCGTCCGTGAACGGATATTATCTGATCGAGTTCGACCTGATGGACGCAATCCTGATCAGGTTCGTGAGGTGTGGTGCGAGGTCAATACCAGCCCCCGGGCCCATGGCTCTGGTCTGTTCACCCGTGGAGAAACTCAGGTACTCACCCTGGCCACCCTCGGCACCCCCCGGGAAGCCCAGGAACTGGACAACCTGATCCCCACCGAAACTAAACGCTACATGCACCACTACAACTTCCCGCCTTACTGCACAGGTGAGACCGGGCGTCTGTACGCATCCCGACGTGAAATCGGTCATGGTATGCTGGCAGAACGCGCCTTGCGGCCAGTGTTACCAGACGAAAAAGAGTTCCCCTACACCATGCGGCTGGTGTCTGAAGTGATGTCCTCCAATGGCTCATCCTCCATGGCATCTGCCTGCGGTTCAACCCTGGCACTGATGGATACCGGTGTGCCCATTAAACGCCCAGTTTCAGGTGTTGCCATGGGTATGATTAAAGAAGGTGACAATTACGTCATCCTGACGGACATTCTCGGCATGGAAGACCATCTGGGTGACCTGGATTTCAAAGTCACCGGTACCACAGAAGGCATCACGGCCCTGCAGATGGATATCAAAATCGGCGGCATCACGACTGAGATCATGTCGGAAGCCCTCGAAGAGGCCCGAAAAGCCCGGTTCCACATTCTGGAAGTGATGCTGGCCACCATTGAAAAACCACGTGCCGACATCAAAGATCACGCACCTCGCATTGAAACGATTCAAGTACCCGTTGATAAGATCGGCGCGGTGATCGGCAAAGGTGGCGAGACAATCCGAAACCTCCAGGAAGAGACCGGCACCCGCATCGACATCGAAGACGATGGCACGATCTTTATTGCCGCCACGGATGGCGAGGGCTATAAAGCCGCCCGTGAACGCATCGAACGCCTGACCGAAGAGGTTGAAGTCGGCCGGATCTATACCGGCAAAGTCGTCCGCACCACGGATTTCGGCGCCTTTATTGAGATCCTGCCCGGCCAGGACGGCCTGGTGCACATTTCCCAGCTGGACACCAGCCATGTGAACAAAGTGACCGATGTCGTCAAAGAAGGCGATGAGGTTACCGTAATGGTCACCAATATCGACAATCAAGGCCGGATCCGGCTCTCACGACAGGCCCTGCTGGAAGGCTGGACGGTCGAAGAAGCCCAGGCTCAGGATAGCGGCGGTAAGAAGAGTTCCGGCGGTGGCCGGGGCCGAGGACGTGGACGCCGATAAAACAGCCAATTGCGAGAAAAAGCAAACTGCCTCCATTATTGGGGGCAGTTTTTTTATTTGGATTGAAACAAAGGGTTTAACAAAACGCGGTGAAACCATTACATGTGTGTATCATGGTATAATCGTCAATGAAAATCTTTAACAATGACTAGATATTGCTTATTGGTTA
>SKPR01000059.1 GCA_007119455.1 Candidatus Brevefilum sp.
CCCAAAAAGCGCTGATCATTTTGGGATTGGTGATCCTGCTGGGGGTAGCCCCGGAAGATACGATGGCCATAGCTGAACAGATGGCTGACAAAATTGTCCATTTGCGAATATTTGAAGATCAAGAGGAGAAAATGAACCGTTCAGTGCTGGATGTGGGTGGCGCAGCGATTGTGGTATCGCAATTTACACTGTATGCCGATACGAGCAAAGGACGGCGACCGTCATTTATCGGTGCAGCCAAACCGGATCAGGCAGAGCGATTGGTGGATGCCTTTGCAGACATGTTAGCGGACAGGGGGGTTGCAACCCAGAAAGGTGTTTTTGGCGCGCATATGGAGGTCGCGCTGGTCAATGACGGACCGGTCACAATTGTGCTGGAATATTAGAGGTACTTGACAGGCTCTACCGGGTATTATCTTGATTTATTGGGTCGTGTGATAGTGTCTCATTAACATGAACCCCGAGAGGTTAATCCCTCCCGGGGTTTTATTGTTTATATGTCACGACTCAGCCTGTAAGGGACTATGGGGCGCCAGCCTTATGCTGCAGAACAGGCTGAGCAGTTACGTTTATTTTATAAAAAAAATGTGGTTTTTTGCGACTGGAAGAACCCGTCAGGCCAACTCTGGAAGTTGGTTATCCAGTCAGGCTACGTCGTTCCCATCAGCTAACCGGGCGGCACGTAATGTATTGCGCAAAAGCATAGCAATCGTCATTGGTCCCACTCCACCAGGGACAGGTGTGATGGCGCCTGCGACCTCGGCAGCCTCATCAAAGTTGACATCGCCAACCAGGCGATAACCACTTTTTCGGGTCTCATCTTCTATACGGTTGACACCCACGTCAATCACCGTGGCGCCAGGTTTTATCCAGTCGCCACGCACATATTCCGGGATGCCTACTGCAGCAACCAACACATCGGCCTGGCGAATGAGGCCAGGGATGTCCTTGGTTCGGGAATGACAGATGGTGACTGTTGCGTTAGCACTCACCAGTAACAGGCTCACGGGCATCCCCACGATATTCGATCGTCCCAAAACAACAGCATTGGCTCCCTGAAGTTCGGCACCGCCCTGTTCCAATAAATACATCACACCGGCAGGCGTACAGGGGATGAAGAGCGGCTCACGACCTTTCTGGGCCAGTCGGCCGATATTGACCGGGTGGAAGCCATCAACATCCTTCTGTAAACTGATGGTGTTCAGAACCCGTTCTTCATCCAAACCGGCGGGTAAGGGAAGTTGAACCAGGATACCATTGACTTTCGGATCGTCGTTCAGCTTCTTAACCAGGGCTTCTGCTTCTTCCTGGGGTGTGTCCGCGGGAAGCTCATGCCCGATTGAGAGAATCCCAACCTCCTGGCAGGCTTTGTGTTTCATCCGAACATAGACTTTCGATGCCGGGTTATCACCGATAATGACCGTTGCCAGACCCGGAGCCGGGAGTCCCTTTGCCACCCGTTCATCAACTGATTTCTTAACTTCTTCTCGCAGTGATTCGGCGATGGCTTTGCCATCAATTAAATTTGCACGCATTTAACCTCCATTAGTAAATATTTTAAAAATTATACCTGAACAGCGGTTATAATCTTATCATGATGACAGAATTTGCGGGTAAGCAGGTGATGGTGGTTGGTATCGCGGGTGGTACTGGCTCCGGCAAAACCACCCTGTCTGATTTGATCCTCCAGAGTGTCGGTGATGAGAAGATCGCCTACCTTCCCCATGATGCTTATTACCGGGATCAAAAACACCTCCCTCTGGAGGTGCGTGCTCAGGTTAATTATGATCATCCGGATGCCCTTGAAACAGACCTGATGGTCAACCACATCCAGCAATTATTGGCTGGAAAAACAATTCAAATGCCGGTTTATGACTTTACAACCCACAATCGAAAAACGGAGACGATTCCTGTTGAACCTCGCCCGGTGATATTGGTAGAAGGCATCCTGATCTTTGTTGAGAAAACCCTCCGAGATTTGTTTGACATGAAAATATTTGTTGACACTGATGCGGATATCCGGTTCATCCGGCGCCTTACTCGGGATGTTGAAGAGCGGGGGCGCACCGTGCAAGCGGTGATTGATCAATATTTAAAAACTGTCAGGCCCATGCACCTGGAATTTGTTGACGCCTCCAAACGCTATGCGGATATTATTGTGCCGGAAGGGGGCTTGAATGTGGTAGCGCTGGATATGGTCATCGCCCGCCTTCAATCCCTATTGAACGGAGAATTACCTGTTGGAACCAAACGAAACCAAGAATCCAACTGAATCTACAAATTTAGCTGAAGATCAAGAATTTGTCATGCCTGTTCCACCTGAAAAAGGTATGTCCAAACGGGTGTTAAACATCATCCGGGCTGCTGTATTGGTGGCTGTGATCGCCCTGACGGTTGTGCTGGTGATCAACCGTGAACGAATCCAGGCGCTACAGGGGTTTGGATACCCGGGTATTTTTCTATTTTCACTGCTGGCCAATGCCACCATTCTGGTGCCAGTGCCTGGTGTGGTTTTTACTTCTGCGATGGGTGCAATTTTTAATCCCCTGTGGGTGTCGTTATTTGCGGGTAGCGGGGCAGCCTTTGGCGAACTTTCCGGTTATATGGCCGGGTTCAGCGGACAGGCGGTTGTGGAAAATGCTGCCCGTTATGAGAGAGTTGTGCGGTGGATGAAAAAATATGGTGATGCTACAATCCTGATCCTGGCTTTCATCCCGAATCCTTTATTTGATCTGGCCGGCATGCTGGCTGGTATGCTCAAAATGCCGGTCTGGAAGTTTCTATTTTATTGTGTCATCGGAAAAGTCTTGAAAATGATGATGTTCGCTTATGCCGGGGATTGGTTTGTCACCTTGTTGGAAGGGCTATTCTAAAATTTGCGATCCGTATTCTGACATAAGATGATCGATTACAAGGAGTAAAAATGGATTTTTCAGCAATTGATAATTACCTCGACGACCATCTGGATGAAAGTATCGATGAACTTTCTCGATTATGTAAGCAACCCAGTGTGGCGGCTCAAAATTGGGGAGTTGAAGCCTGCGCCGGACTGGTGGCAGAAGCGCTGAAAACACGGGGTTTTGATGTGCAAATTTTTGATACCGGCGGTGCACCAGTGGTGTTTGGCGAGCGAAAGGGTCGTGAAAATAAAACGCTGGTTGTTTATAACCATTATGATGTGCAACCCCCAGAACCCCTAGAATTATGGGATTCTCCACCTTTTGAACCGACGATTAGCGATGGCCGGCTTTATGCTAGGGGGGTGGCTGATAATAAAGGCAATTTTGTTGAGCGTTTATTTGCCATTGACGCCCTCCTGGCAGCAGAGGGTGAATTACCCTGTAATGTGAAATTCGTTGTGGAAGGAGAAGAAGAGATCGGTAGTGTCAACCTGGAGCCTTTTGTAAAGGCTAACCGGGAGATGCTCTCGGGTGATGTCTGTGTGTGGGAGATTGGCGGGGTTGATCATGAAAACGCCCCCATCCAGATGATCGGTTTAAGGGGCATTTGCTATGTGGAATTAAGGGTACGTACAGCCAGCCAGGATGTACATTCAGGTGTGGGCGGTTCGATCTTTCCCAATGCTGCCTGGCGATTGGTATGGGCTCTATCCAGTTTAAAAGATCGCGATGAGAACATTCGCCTACCCGGATTTTATGAAGATGTTCTACCCGTCACAACTCGTGAAAAAGAATTATTAAGCCAGCAACCGGAAATGATCGATTATTACAGGCAAACATATGGCCTGGATCGGTTTTTAAAGGGCATTGACGATGAACTTGACCTGGCTGTCGAAGCCGTTTTTAGACCCACCTGTACGATTTGTGGGTTGACCGCGGGTTACCAGGGTGAAGGATCCAAAACGGTCTTGCCGGCAGAAGCCAGCGCCAAGGTGGATTTTAGACTTGTGCCGAATCAGACCCCGCAGAAGGTTTTGGCCCAACTCAGAAAACATCTGGACTCAAATGGATTTGATGATGTTGACATCATTGATTTGGGCGGGAATCCTGCTGCCAAAACAGACCCGGACCATCCCGCTGTGCGGATGGCGGTCGAAGCTGCGCAGGATGTGTACGAAAAGCCGACCCGGGTGATCCCCATGATTGGTGGGTCCGGTCCGAACTTTATTTTCCAAAATTATTTGAATGTGCCGATCATTTCGTCCGGAGCGGGTGACGCACATACGCAGGTGCATGCCCCGAACGAATCTATCAGCCTTGACCTGTATTTAAAGGG
>SKPR01000142.1 GCA_007119455.1 Candidatus Brevefilum sp.
ACCGCCCAGGCTGCCTCCGATAGCGGCTCACCCCGCCATCCGGTGACATACAACACCTGGGACACGTTGGCAACGGTGGCCACAGTTATCCACCCCAGGTAGATGCTGAAGGGCACTTCCACCAGGATCTTTTCAAACAATGTCCGCTCCAACCTGCCCACTCCCAGCATCAGGTAAATGGCGATCAGGCTGAGCAATAAACCCATCATCGAGATCAGGGTCAGGGGGAATTGCAGATTATGCCACAGCAAAATCCAGGACGCATTGAAAAGATTGGCAGCGACAAACCACCATGAAGCAGCATCAATCCGTAAATCAGCCAGGCCTTTGGGCGTCAGGCTGTAGACCATAAACGCAATTAAAAACAGGTAGATCAGGCCCCAGATCGAGAACACGTAACCTTCCGGCACAAACAAAATCGGAAAGCGGTCCGAAATCTCACCGGTTGTCAGGTTATTAATCGGCAGGGCATTGGCCAGGATGTTGATTGCCAGTGTGAAAACCAGGCTCAAGATCATCCAAAACCGTCTCATTTTCATCATTTATCTCCCTTTTTAGTTTAGTTATATTAATTTTAGCAGAAAAAACTGGTTTATGGATTGATGTAGAGGGTCATTATTAAAAGGGTGAAGGATTGATCTGGTATTCATTCTCCAGCAGCAGATCTGCCCGGGCAGTTAAAATTTGGATAAATTTGATCAGTTATTGTCCCTTTACGGGTCAGGTCTTATACGATAAACTTAGCCAGCAGTGCCAGCTTTATGAGATATTTAATGAAGAAGACATCAATCCTTTTAATCAAATTGATTTTATCAGCGCTCTTTCTGACGGGCTGCCAGACAGAGGTGCCTGACCCTCTTCTCTCAATAACCCAGACTGTAACGGGTACCGCCACTTCTGCCCCGTCACCCACTGCAACAACAACGCCAACATTCATCCTCACACCCTCACCGACCCAACCAGTCTCCACAGAAACACCGGTCCCATCGCCCACACCAACCTGGGTGTTCAATGAACCCGGTGAGGTGGTTGCCCCAATTTTGCTCTATCACCATGTCGCAGATGGAAACGAATACAGCCGTTTTCATGTATCCATTGCCGATTTTCGAGCCCAGATGCAAGCCCTGTCCGACGGGGGTTATACGGCTATCCCGATCTCATGGCTGGTAGAGGCGCTTATCGATGGCCGTGCACTTCCCGAAAAACCGGTGGTCATCACCTTCGATGATGGGCATCAGAATGTGTACGATAATGCCTTTCCCATTATGCAGGAATTTGGCTTCCCGGGTGTGTTTTACATCGTGGCCAACCGCATCCACGACATCCCCGATTTTGTCAATACGGATGCGTTAAAAGAGATGATTGATGCTGGCTGGGAAATCGGCAGCCATACCTATACGCATTCGGACGTAACCCTGGGTAATATCAACGTCCACTTTGAAATCGCTCAGTCCAAAACCGATCTTGAAGCAGCGCTTTCTGCAGAAGTTGAAACCTTTGCCTACCCATACGGCTCAATCACCCCTTTTATTGCCCAACGGGTGATCAGTTATGGTTATCAGGCCGGGGTCGGCCTGGGGATATCAGCCACACATACCCTCAATGATTTATTCTATCTGCACAGGCTCGAAGTCTACGGCCATTATAATCTGTCCCAGTTCAAAGAAATACTCATGGCAACTGAATGATCTTCACCTGAAGCGCAATCAGAGCCTGGGATTTTCCATCCAACACCCGAAAAAAAAGAACACCATCCAATGTCAGGTGGTGTTCTTTTCAAAAGGTCGAAATTCAAATCAAGGGTTCAGGATCACAAAATCTTCAAACCCGACCTGGAACCCGGGGGTTTCCCAACATCCGGCTGCGAGACCAACACGCCCGGGAATATAGTTGGGATCAAATATATCCGCCAGCAAGGTATCATTGACGGCTAATGCCAGACCATCGGGTCCGCAGTAAGCGGCCAGGGTGTAGAAGCCGCTAAAGTCAATTGCGTCCGAATAGGTCCACTCAACCAGCGAAACATATTCATTATTTTCGAACTTCCAGATGGTGTAATAACCATCTTCACTGATTTCGAGAGCTGTAAAATTTTCATCGTCCTGAAGGCCACAGATAAACCCAAAATCACCATCGCCGGACGATTGTAGTACCCGGGCATCCACAACCATGATCAGGCTCTCGTAGACATCCGGCAGGTCTGACCAGATAATGTAATACTCCGTGAACACATCGATCACAAGCTGGCCGCCGGTGATGGCCACCGTCCCCTCAGATCTCGAACTGATATCCCACAGGTTTGTGTTGTCGGAAAAATCATCAAAGAGGACCACATCGCCCTCGGGATCAAAATCCTGGTGCTGCTCGCCGGGCACCTGATCAATGATGGCGACCTGACCGGCCAGGGCTGCGTCAATGAGCGGTTCAGCCAGGTTAATCGGACGCAGGGCATTAATAAAACCACCCGTCGGCACACAGTTATCGCGCTCGTCAATCACGCCATCCCGGTTGGTGTCGGCCAGGGGGCGGCAATCCACAATCTGCCCTTCAATGTCGCCTGACCCGACCTGTGTTGGCACACCAATGATCTCACCCCCGGGGGTGGCGGCCAGCCCCCCGCTATTACCCCCGGCAATGGTTGCCGAGGTTTTGATGAAGGCCCGGTTGCCATAGGGTTCTTCTGCTGTGAAGCCGCTGACCTCTCCCCGGGTGAGGGTGATGGTTTCACCGCCGATTCCGGGGTAACCGATGATGATAATCGAATCACCTAATTGGAGGTTCTCGGATCGCCCAAGGGGCACCGGCTCAATGCCCAGTTCGCTGAAATTGACCGGGCCGCCGCTGAGGTCCGAACGCAGTTTGATCACAGCCAGATCCAAAGCCCGATCTGCCTGGACAACATCGGCGAAGAACTTCGGTACAGGCGGCCTGTCCTGAGCTTCAGTGATCGAAACAACCAGGTCGACCACATCAAAATAGCGGTCTGAGAGCACAACATGGGCATTGGTCAGGATCAGACCTTCCTGCGAAATAAAGGTCCCTGAACCTGTCCAGGCCTCGATAAGCTCACCATGTATATCGACAATGGCCGTGATCTGCACCACAGACTGATAGGGAATCACATCGCCCACCACCGGTTCCTGGACAATTGTTTCCAGTTCAGCAGCTGCGGCAGCGGCAATCGTCATGCTGATGGGGGTCTGGCTGGTCTTGGTCCCGACCAAGACCACGAGATCACCAGCGATATCAGCGGCATTGATGGCTTCGAATCGGAAAACGATGGTTTCCCGCCCGGTTGGGGCAATCAAGAGGTCAAAATCGTAACCGATTTTATCGCTGTAAGCGGTCCTTTGCTGATCTGCGGGTTGGATATCGATTAACGACACATTCTCCAGCAGGGAATTGGGTAATTGAACTTCGCCAATGTCGATGTTCCTGGTGCCAACGTTCGATAATGATAGTGTGATCTCAAAGGCATCGCCGACCTGAACCCGGGAATCGGGTGTGGTAACCGCCACCCTCAAACCTTCCGGTTCACCACCAAACACCGCTACCAACCAGGCGGTTCCACCAATCAAGACAAAACTAATGATACAGATCGTCAAAATCACCCCGGCAGCACAACCGATCAGCCAACCAGAGCGGCGCTTTTTTTCGGGATAATTACGATCAGAGTAAGTGGCCATCATCAACCTCGCTTGCTCAGAAAATTGCGGTCTAAGGGTGATTATATACTAAATGATGGGGGAATTTCCAGGCGTGTAGAGAGCTGATAGGGGAAAATGTGGGGACAGGTAGCGGGTATTCGTTACTGGGTACTGGGGATCAGGGACCAGGAATCAAGACTCATGAAAAATTCTAGGTGAAAATATCTCACAATCTCTAAATTTTCCAAATCCTGAATTATCCAATTCACGGATTGCCAACCCCCTAATCGCCTAATTCTTTAAAGCCCACTCACCTAACATCTACCCGCTTAATATCTATTCCCCGACCCGCTCAATGAATTCAAGAATGGTTTGTGAGACCGCCTCACCATGACCCGTGATCAGGTGTCCGCCGGTTTCAAAGATTGCTGTTTCAGGGCTAACTCTTTCGATGAACTTTTCCACATTTTCATATCTGGCCATTGGATCATCTTCGGCATGAACAACCAGAATGGGTGTGGTAATCTCTTCGACCGCGTAAGAGTCAAAATTAATGTCCATATCGATATTGGATATGGTTTCATCAATTTTGATCCCCTCCCTGCGAGGTCTGACGGGGAGCAGAGTAGCATATAGATCTTCAGGTCGTTCAGTGGCACCAAACATACCATCCATAATGAAGCCAAAATAGTTCAGGCTGAACCACATGGGAAAGTCGTTGATTATGAAGTCAGGAGGGCCTGTCATCCCCCTGATATCCTCCTGGTTTATTTTCTCTGTTGGCATCCCGGATGATAACAGTATCAGACCTTTCACCCGGTGAGGATATTGAATTGCAAACTGGAACCCTGCTGCACCGCCAGCAGATGTCGTAAGGATAAAGGTTTCAGAAATGCCCAATGCATCCAGGAGCTGGGCAAAGGCTTTTGCCTGGTTTTCAGGAGTTGGGCTTGGGGGCACATCCGAACCAGGATAACCAAACCTGGAGGGAGAAATTTTCCGATGATGATCCCCTAATATTTTCTGAAGTGAAACTAAACCCTGGTCATATCCGCCAAAAATGCCATGAGAAATCAGGACGACCTGACCGGTCCCTTGATCAAGGAAACTAATTTTTCCGAATTCGGTCTCCACAGTTTTAGCCTGGAAGGACTCAAGCCGTTTGTTGGCTCTTCGAATATTTTGTTGGTAATTGACAGTAATAATCGCGCTCAAAATTATGACTATAATAACAATAATTATGCCAACGACTTGAAATCTATTATTCACTTGTAAGCTCATTTCAATTCCATTATTCGAAAATGGTAAACAAGTCCAACACGCACATAGGAAATTAAAACGGGTTAACTCAATCCTCTGCCCGACGCAGCACGCCGGCATCATCCAGGGCGGATTCCAGGCGCGGGTCATTACGTGGGTCTTCACCCTCAAAGTAACTGGCATCCGGATAGCCCAGGGTAATCAGGAGGGGCTGGCCAGAAGGGTCAAATGGTTGGATGATGGTGACACCATCGTAGCTAACCGATGAAATTGGGCTCCAGAATGCACCTGCAAAAATGCGTTCTCCGTATGCAACGATCACAAACGGCAATCCACTGGCCGGCAGGCCGCGTGAGAAAGCGATAATCAATTTTTGATAGGCGTCTTGTGTCAGATCAAAGGCATGAAATTCCCAGACATAATTAACCAGTTCATCCGTGGCGATGAGCGGGTCTTCAGCCAGCGGCAGTTCGTCCAGGTCGTAATTTTGCAATTGTGTCCCGGTTATTTGTGGATCGGCGACCAGATACAGCTCAAAAGGTTCACCCCCGAGCATTGGTTCATTGTCATCAAAAGGTGATCCGCAGGCACTTAACGTAAGTACCAATAAAATAGCAGCCAGGAATATTTTTTTTAACATCGGTCGTTCTCCGTTCTCTAATTGTCCTACTTCGGTTATTATGACAAGAACATAATGAAATAGGAGCACTCAGCCATGCTTCTAACGCCCATTAATATACCACATACACTTTCTGTCTGTAGCGAAGATAAGCTGAGGGATTAAGTGATAACGGCAATCGATCTATCCCGTTTTCATACTCCTTGGATTACATTGAAATCCATTCTGCGGCGCTAATACTCCTTAACGAAGCCGTTTCATCATTCGCCAGGCTGGCTCGTTGACCCGATGGACCTTTCCGTGAGGGTCTTTGAATGACCATATGCCAGCCTTTGAGCCAGTGACCTTATATCCCAATCGTTTATATAAACGCAGGGCTTCGGGATTGTCCTTGGCCACATTCAGTGTGATAAATTGGAACCCGCGCTGGTGCAGATCCTGTTCGACAAAATCCATCAAACATGAACCGATGCCCCTGTTTCGCCATTTTTCTTTTACCCTGAATGCAAATACATAGGCCCGGTTCTCACCGTCGGCCGCATCTTTTTCCCCACTTTTAAGCATGACAAAAACCTGCCCGACCAATTCTCCCTTGATTTCAGCCAACCACATCAGCGTCCGCCCAGCCTGGGTGTTGTTAAACAGTCTGGCATACATCGGCCGGTACTTCCAGAATAGGCCATCCCACTCCAGGGCCGGGAGGTCTTCCCGGGTGACCGGGCGAATATTCAGGCCGGCAACATCGGGTGACGCATGTTCTTTTTGCACGGTCATTGACCTACCATCCCGCCAGGCGCATCACGTAACTTTGGAAAGCAGTTTTTTGAGGAGCGCATCTTCTTCTTCGGCGGATTTGATCTCGCCATCCAGCCAGGCCGCACGCAAAGCAGATAAAATTTCCCCATAAGCCGGAGAAGGCCGTAAACCCAGCTCACGCAGGTCATCGCCGGTGGTGATGGGTTCAACCTGTGCCCATTCTTTCACAAAACGACATAAGGGATCGCGCAAGTCTTCATCCGGGTTGATTAAATAGACGGCAAACAGTGCCGTTCTCGGTAATTTTTCAAGCTTTTGGACCACCTGGCTGGGCGGCGCGTCAACCAGCCCGGGCAAAATCCGGTTGAGTTTGCTGGTTGCCAGCAAAAGCTCTTTCAGTTCGCGTTTGAACCGTAACCGTGAAGCAATTGAACGCAGGGTCATATCCGGTAATTTTCCCAGCCAGACCAGGTAACCTAAAACCTGTCTGATACTGAGCTTGCCATACTGGTCTGGAATTTCCCACACCGGATCCGGTTTAATTCGGTCAACCAGGTACAGGTGATGCCCAAGCGTTTCATCCCAGGGCAGAGCGGGGTGAATGGCGCTCAGGATGCCGAGCTCCGCCAGACGCGCCATCATCTGGGGTGCTTTCGGCTCTGCCAGGATCAGGTTGATTTCGTGCCGAATCCGGGCCCCGGTCAGTTTGTTGAGCAGGGGCAGGCTTTCTTCCAGCAAGGCCAGGGTACGGGGTTCAATCTCAAAATCGAAGCGCTGCTCAAAACGAACCGCCCTTAGCAAACGTGTGGCATCATCCACAAAGGATAGCGCGTGTAGAACACGGATATGGCCTTTCCGCAGGTCGTTCAACCCCCCCCAATAATCATGGATCTTGCCATAGTACTCACCATCTAACCGCAACGCCAGCGTATTGATCGTGAAATCGCGCCGGTGCAGATCCATTTTGATGCTGCTGCTCTCAACGGTGGGAAGCGCAGCCGGTTGTTCGTAAAATTCAGTTCGAGCCGTAATCAGGTCTAGGCTTTTAGGCAATCGATCCGGGTCAGCATCCGAACCGGTTGGTAATTCCGCTGCCAGTTTTTTGCGGATGTTCTCGATCTGCCATTTGGCTGTTCCAAACCGCCTGTGGGTCTGCACCCGGCCGCCAAACCGGTCAGACAGCCGGTTGGCAAAGAAGATCGCATCGCCCTCAACCACGATGTCAAAATCCAGACTGGGACGATCCAGTAACAGGTCCCGGACAAAACCGCCTACAACAAAAATCGGCAGGTTGATTTTAGCGGCTTCAGACGCCAGGGTCCGCAGCAAAGCCAGCCGAATGGGGGGCACAGCTTTGGCCAGTTTTTCAGCCACATCCGCCTGAGCGGGCAGATCCTGAGTCGGCATCAGTGTCTTGAGCAGATCGGTGCGCGTGACGATGCCCACAATTTCACCGGTTTCGGGTGATACCACGGGAACCTGTCCCCAACCACTGCTGCCCATCAGGGATTGCAGCTCATCAAGAGATGCATTCTGCCGGATGGTGACCTCACCGGCAGCCATCAGGCTTTCAACCGTTAATTCCAGCCCGTGGCTGATGGCCCGATCGACTTCACGGCGGTTGAGCAACCCGACTACCTCGCCTTCCTGTACGACCGGATACCCCTCATAACCATATCGCTGCATCAAGCGGTGGGCTTCATGGACAGGTGTGTCGGGTGAGAGGATCAAAGGGTCTTTGGACATGATCGTCTCAACGGTCAGCGCCGGACTGACGTAAGCGCCCATTTTATCCACCATCTCAGAAAACTGCTCATCGAGGAAGCGCAACGTTCCGTTTTTATCCAGGCTTTCCTCAGGCCGGACCAGGGCGGATGCCGCCCGCCTGTGCCCACCGCCGCCCATCATCTCGGCAATTCCGGACACATCAACCTGGTCGCTGGTTGAACGGGCCACCAGTCGGATACCCTGCTGGGTTGCCACCAGCAATAAAAGGGCGTCGGGGTTGAGTACATCCCGCATTTTATGCGCCACGCTTGAAATCTCGTCCTTAACGTCCAGGGCATCCGCTTTGGCTGCCAGGATCGTTTGGTCTTCGATCAGGTAAGTCTGGACGTTTTTCAATAAGCGGTCGTAGAGTTTTCGCTGACCCGGAGAAAGTGGGGGGTAAAGGAAGCGGCCAACCACATCGAGATCAGCACCCTGTGCCAGGCAAAATCCAGCCGCTTCAAGGTCTACTGGTGAGGTTGATCCATAGGTGAATGCCCCGGTGTCTTCGTAAAGGCCCAGTGCCAGAGCTGTAGCCTGGATTTCAGTCAATTGAATTCCCGCTTCCCGGATGCGCATCACCATCTGGCTGGTGTTTGAACCAGCACGGACATGGTGAACCTCCCAGGAAGGATCAAGATCTTCGCGCAGAGGATGGTGATCATAGACCACGATTCGGGTTTCCTCGTTCATGCCCTTGATGGTGATCAGGGATTGGGTATCAACCAGGATGATGGTATCAACCGGTTCTTTTGGGAGTTCTTTAAAGGTGATGAAGGGCAATGAATCGCTGAATTTATCCAAAAAACGCCGCCCGTTGCGATTGATGTTGCGCGGCAACACAGGCAGCGCGTCAGGGTGCAGCAGCCAAGCGCCCAAAAGCGATGCCAGGGCGTCCATATCCGCCTGTTCGTGGGTCAGAATCACGTCCATGGTTTAATCAAACCACCAATGCGCCTGTTCTTCAAGGTTATAGAAATTATATACCGTCTGAGCAATCCGTGCGATTACCCGATTCCCCTGATCAAAATTGAGGCGGACGGCATCGTGGATAAAGACATTCAGCACAAAATCCCCGCCGGGTGAGAACACAATCCCAACGTCGCTCATAAAGCGGATCAGACCGTCCAGGTCTGTCACCCAGCCATGTTTGTGGGCAACCGTCGCCTGATAGGATACACCGGCTTCAATTAACAACCCAATCTGATTGCCCGCCAGAATATCGATCATCAACTGGCATTTTTCACGGGTAATTTCACCAGGGAATGTTTCGGTCAGCAGGCCGCTGCCATCATCCGCACAGTTGTAAATGGCCGCAAGCAACTGGCCAATTTCCGAAGGAACGACCTGGTTATAAATATCAGGGTTGAGGAAAATATCCGTTCGGTTGTTGGCCGGGGTTTCATACCGCTGCAGCAGCGGTGCACCCAGGTAAAAATAACCAGCCAGGAAGGTGTTCTCCATACCCAGGGCAGCCAGATCTTCACTCACCATCAGTGGCCCCCGCACCTCATCAATATAGTTTGACATCAATGTATCCGCAGGCGGGTTTTCAGAGAGGGCGATCATCTGCTCTAAAAGTGAAACCACCGTTTCTGGCGTGGGCTCCGGTGTGCGGCGTAAGACCGAAATCATGATCGGGATTTTGATTGTGCTGGCTGCCGTATAAGCCACATCGGGCTCAATAAGCTCCCCGCGCTGGACGGCGAAATGCAACGATTCACCGGTAGCCATGGATTCCAGGTAGATCTCAACCAGGTCATCGAAACCGCTCCAGTTGATGTTGTGGCGTAAGAAGGCCTGTAAAATGTCCTTACGAGTTTCTACCTGGCCTGATTCGACGATTTGAATTGACGCATTATGCGTCTCCGGAGATAGCAGGGCTGCCCTGATTTCTGCAACAGCCCGGTCTTTTTCCAGTTGCTGGCCCGGCTCACCGGGGATGAAGTTAGTTGTCCAGGCGACGGGCCTGTGGGGGAGTTCGGGTTGGGTGTAGCGGGGTTGGATGGTTTCGGTGAGGTAGTCCAGAATCAGGATTTCATCCACCGCAGCCGTGAAGGGCACGTCAATGGGGTCATGGTTTGATGTATTCCCCCACAGGTAGCCCCAGAAATCTCCTGTATCCAGTTGATCCATCGCTTCAGCAACCAGGACCTCCGGATCAAATGAAAATCCCAATTCTACAGGGTCGGCATGGACGGTGGCCCCTTCAATATCAAGGACCAGGGGCAGGGAGAAAAAAACCACCAGCCTTTCCTGGGCTTCTGCAGGCGTCAGGCCGCCCACAGGCAGACTGGCGATTGTGCTTCCGGTCGGGAAGACGGACGGCCGTCCTGAAAAATGGTTAAATTCAACCAGGGTGATCGCGACGCTGCTGAGGATGAAAACCACCCCCAGAACCAACCACACAAACCTGATTTTCATTGATGCTCCTGCTTTTTAATCATCCCATGATTTTACCAGACACAGAAAAAGATGCTGCATGGTCATAGTAATCGCAAAGTTGGAGAAAAATCATAAATAATAACCCTTGGCTTCTCCATGCATCGAGATTCACTTTAAAAGATGCAATAAAAGCCTTCGCCTTGAGGAGAAGGTGGCGCGCAGCTGTTGGAGCAAAGCGGAACCCGCACCTTCTTTTGGTGGGGGCAAGATGAGGTGATAAATTTGAATAAAAAATATTGACATGGATAAAACTAAGGACTTTGCGATTGCACTGTATTATCGCCCAACGGAGTGGCAACAATGGAGGAAAACTTTTCTCGGATGCCCTGTATTTCGCAATAATGGCTGATCAATGGTGTAAGGGTTTGATATAATAGCCATATTCCCATGGAGGTGCGCCCTTGCGTGACCTTTCTTCCTCTGAAACCCGTTCCCGATCCCCGCTTCAGGGCTTCATGCCTTTTTTCTGGCTGTCAATGGCAGCACTTCTGGGCGTTATCATCGCAGATTGGCTGAATATGCCTCCCTGGCTGTGGCCAGCCCTGGTACTGATCACAATCCTGGTTTTCATCCTGGCCTGGAAACTCCCAAAATCCTTTGCGATCACCCACCAGCTACGCACGTGGATTAATTTTGACCGGCGTCTACCCGGCATCTTCCTGGCGATGATGTTTTTTACTGCAGCCTGGCGTTATGATGCGACCCGTTCGCAGATTGACCCTGGCCAGGTTGCTTTTTATAACGACCGGGGGCGTGTCCGCATCATTGGCACGGTCGATCAATTGCCCGTGTATCATGATCACATCACCAACCTGGTGGTCAAAGTTGAAAAGCTGCAAATCCCTGGTGAAGAAACCCCGGGGATAATCCCCGATGCGATAACGGGCAAAGTCTTACTGCAGGTCCAGCCGGGCAGTGAATGGGCTTACGGGATGCGTCTCAGGGCTACAGGCGATCTCATAACGCCAGGAGAAATCGAAGATTTTTCTTACAGCCAATACCTTGCCCGCAAGGGCATCTGGAGCTTGATGCAATATGCTTACGTTGACAGGGTGGAATTTGGCGCTGGCAATCCCATCAAGGCCTTCATCTATGATTTTCAGCCCAAAGCCAATGCCGTCTTGCAAAGCATTTTCCCCTCCCCTGAATCGGATTTGCTGGGCGGAATCCTGCTGGGGTTTGACCAGGGGTTATCGCCAGGTTTACAGGAGGCCTTCCGGGTAACCGGGACAACCCATATCATCGCAATTTCCGGTTTTAACATCGCCATCCTGGCTGGTTTGTTCTCGTCCATTTTTACACGGTTCTTTGGGCGGGTTTGGGGGGCGCTGATCAGCATCGCGGCCATCTCTGCGTATACCCTGTTGGTCGGTGGGGATGCCGCAGTCGTCCGGGCAGCCATTATGGGTGTTGTTGGTGTTATGGGTGGAATGTTCGGTCGCCGCCAAAACGGCCTGAACAGCCTGGGCCTGGCCGTCCTGGCCATGGCCATGATCAACCCGGATATTGCCTGGGATATCGGTTTTCAATTATCCGTTGGGGCAACCCTGGGGTTGGTACTCTTCGCACAACCGCTGGAAGAACACTTCATCACCCTGGCCTCCCGCAAAATGCCTGAAGAGCAGGCGCATAAACTGGTCGCCCCGGTGAGTGAATTTTTCCTTTTTACCCTGGCTGCCCAGGTGATGACCCTGCCCATCATGGCCTATCACTTTGGCGGCATTTCCTGGCTGGCACTGATCACCAACCCATTAATCCTACCGGTCCAACCGCCTGTGATGATCCTGGGCGGTGTATCTTTAATGGCCGGCTTGGTTTCAAATGGCCTGGGCCGGTTTTTTGCCACCATTTCTCTGCCTTTTGTGCGTTACACCATCAATATGGTGACTTGGCTTTCCCGTCTTTCAGCCGGCGACCTGATACTGCCTGATTTTCACTGGTTGTGGCTGTTAGTGTTTTATGCGCTTTTGTTCACACTGACCCTATTGCCAAAGGATCAACGGGTGACCCTGCGGCAGAAATGCCTATCGCATCACACCGTTTTGCTGGTCCTGTCTGGAATGATCATTTTCATCTGGAACCAGGTTCTCTCAACCCCTGATTCACGTTTACACCTTACATTATTAGACGCTCAGGGGACCATTCTGATCCAATCACCCACCGGGAACACAGCCCTGATCGGCGCTGGGCCAAGACCTTCCCACCTCAATCAAGCCCTCGGGCAGATGTTGCCCGCCCGCAAAAGGAACCTTGATGCGATCATTGTGGGCAGCACCGCACGTGATGATCTCAATGCCCTGACCGGACCTCTGAAAACCGCCCGGATTGGTACTGCCTATTGGACGATCAAGCCGGATGTGAACCGAACCACATCCACCGTCTATGCATTGACAGCAGAAAAGGCTATTCCCATTGTCGAGGTGGAAACCGGGCAAATCCTTGACCTCGGGGACGGTGTGACCCTTGAGTTCCTGTGGATCGGCGAACGGGGTACCCTGCTGTGGCTGGAATGGGAGAATTTTTCTGCGCTGTTACCGAGCGGAAGAGTTAACCAGCCCTTCAAATACGTCCCTTCAATCCCAAATGTGGTGCTCCTGCCGGATAACTTGACCATAGAAGACCTTCAGCTTGGATTGATCAACACCTGGTCACCGGCTGTAATTTTATTCCCCCTCGACACCGCCGATCTGCCCTGGCATGGAGAACACCCACTATCCGTGATTTTCGCAGAGTTTCCACTGGTCACAACTCTTGAGCATGGCTGGGTACGGGTCTCCACCGATGGGAACCAATTATGGGTCACAACGGAGCGATAATCACCTCGCGATTGCCCTGAAATTTAACCCCCTTCACTTGCCGTAGCCCCAAATATTGTTTACAATCAAATCCTGAAGAATACACGCCAGATTCGGGTACACTAACGGGTTTCGGGATCAAGAGAGAGGATGGACGGATGACAAAATACTTACCAGAAACGTATTCCCTATCAAGGGGCCTGATCCAGGCCCAGCAGGTTGAAACCCCGATCGTGGCCCTTGAATCAGCCGTAATCACCCATGGCCTCCCCATCCCACAGAACATTGAACTGGCACGGGATTTAGAGGCTGAGGTACGTCAGGAAGGCGCTATGCCAGCCACGATTGCCCTGCTGCAAGGCAAGATCCGGGTGGGTTTGACGGATGAGGAACTTGAAACCCTCGGGCATATGACCGATACGCGTAAAATCAGCCTGCGAGATTTTGGCATTGCCCTGGCTGGTGGGATGAGCGGGGGGACGACCGTGGCAGCCACCCTGCTTGTGGCGGGGATGGCGGGCATCCGGGTGTTTGCCACCGGTGGAATTGGGGGTGTTCATCGCGGGGCACCATTTGATGTTTCAGCCGACCTGCCGCAGCTTGCCCAATCCCAATTGGTCGTGGTGTGCGCCGGCGCGAAAGCCATCCTTGACCTGCCGGCTACAAGGGAATATCTTGAAACCCAGGGAATCCCGGTGATCGGTTATCAAACAGATGAATTTCCGGCTTTTTTCACCCGCAGAAGTGGTTTGCCCGTTGACCAGCAGGTTTCAAATCCACAGGACGTGGCCCAGATCGCCTGGCGTTCCTGGGAAGCCGGGGTGAGCAGCGCGGTATTGCTGGTGGTTCCACCGCCGGAAGATGCAGCCATGCCAGCCGAACCAATGGAGAAAGCCATTCAGGCAGCCGTTCAGGAGGCTGAAAAAAGGGGCATCCACGGCGCGGAAACAACCCCTTACCTGTTAAGACGTGTCAATGAACTGACGGGTGGGATGAGCCTGCGTGCCAATCTGGCTTTGCTCAAAAACAATGCCCGGGTCGCCGCCCAGGTTGCACGGGCCATGAACGATATCCACAAGGCCCGGCCTTTTTAAGCCAGTACCGGTTAATCGGGTCAGGGCCGGGGGGTGGCGGTTGGCCAGGGCGTGGCCGTCGGCCAGGGAGTGTTAGTGGGTGTTGGCGTGAAGGTTTGCGTGGGTGTCGGTGTTAATGTGGGCGTTGGTGTGA